>CATPCN010000569.1 GCA_955652855.1 uncultured Chthoniobacterales bacterium
TACCTATGTCGACCCATTCCACACGCGCGCGCGCGAGGTCCTGCGCTACTTTTTTTGATCTTTGGGTGGACGCTTGCGCTGATACTCCTGAAACGCCCTGAACACCCTCTCCGCGAATTGCTTCCTCGTTTCCAGCGGCCGCTGCTTGAACAAGCCCACGCAGTTCCGCACCTTGTCCTGCCATTGTGTCTCTGGCAGTAACGGGAATCGCTTCTCCTCGTCCGGGGTCATAGATGGCGGGCCTTCGATTCGAGCCCCCGCGCGGGCGCAGTAGGTGTAATTCCCATTTCCCAATCCGCTACGGCAGCGGCAAATTGCTCCCGCGCTGTGGAGCAGTCATGCAAGTTTTCCCGCGCCAGCCATTCCATGTAGTCATCCAAGTCGAGGCTCACAAACCGGACGACGAAACCTTCCTCACGCAGCCTGCGCGCAGTAGCTTGATTGACCATCCGCCAGAAGTCGTGCGTCCGTTCTGCCCCCAAATGCAAAAAGTTATAGGTGGTTTCGTCGTAGTAGGTGATGCAGACTTGAATGCGCCGTCCAGATCGCTGTTCGATCGCCCGATACTTTTCGAGCAGGTTAGGCAGCTCTCGTTCGGCTGCGTCCTCGACCAAATGTCGAGTCACATGCTCGCCTTCGGCCGGAGTGAGCGGTCTATCCAGACGTGTGAGTAATGTCTTCTCTCCGAATCGCAGCCTATCGCGTGGTGCATACGATTTCGGCTCTTCAATCGTCTGAGCGAAGTCGTTCCACTTTTCAACATTCGCGGCGCACTCGTCACAGAATTTTGTGCGCACGGTGCCAGACTGCAACCCGACGGTAATCAGTGTGTGCGCACGCACGCCTTCCTTGCGCTGCCCGCACAGGTCGCATTTGCTGGCGTCGTGCGGATCAGGGGATTCGTTCAAATTTGAGTTCATGATTTTCTCCTTTCGGTTGCATCAGGAACTCGCGGACAAATAAAAACCGCCAACCCATCAGGGCGGCGGTTTCATTGCCGGGGAGATTTTTTGTTCAGCGATCTCTCGCTGCACATCGAACCAGAAACACCCGCTCCTGATTCAAGGCACCTTACGTCTCCATCGCAGGTTGCCAGACCTCCTCTCGGAAGTCATTCCTGATGTTCAACGAGAACGTAGTGACATCACGGCCTCGGGGCAACGTGATTTTGTGACATTGATTTAAGCTTGTCCTTGGGAGTGTCGGCTGTCACCCTAACCGACGCAGGCCCACTCAGAGAACCGAAAGGAGATCCAATATGTTTGGTCGATTCATCGCGTTTCTTTACGGATTGGTTTGTTACCTCATCTTCCTGGTCGCATTTTTGTATGCGATCGCTTTCGTCGGCAACATTAGCCTCGTTCCGAAAACAATTGATTCGGGACCGGCAGCGCCGCTAACAAAAGCGCTCGTTATCAACGCCGTGTTGCTGAGTTTGTTTGCTGTCCAGCACAGCGTGATGGCGCGGCAATGGTTCAAGCGCGCTTGGAAAAAAATCGTTCCCGAACCGGTTGAACGCAGCACTTACGTTCTGCTGGCCAGTCTGATCCTGCTGCTCCTCTTTTGGAGATGGGAGCCGATTAAGGGAATCGTTTGGGACGTGCGCAGTTCAAATGGACGCACGATCCTCATGGGCTTGTTTTGGATCGGCTGGGGTTTGGTGCTCGTTTCAACTTATCTTATCGATCACTTCGGCCTCTTCGGCATGAAACAGGTCTACAACTATTTGGTCGGTAAACACGACGAGCCGCCGCCATTCAAAACACCGACCTTGTATCGAATGGTGCGGCATCCGCTTTATCTCGGATTCATCATCGCCTTTTGGGCGACGCCGCGAATGACAACCGGACATCTTTTCTTCGCGATCATGACGACCGCCTACATTCTCGTCGCCATTCAATTCGAAGAGCGCGATCTGATTCGTTTCTACGGCGTCAACTACCGCCGATATCGCGAGCAAGTGTCGATGTTGTTCCCGCTGCGCTTGCGAAAGCGCTGACTCGCGTCAAGTAGCGGGTCGGCCTTCGTCTCGCGGTCGGTCTGAGTTTCCGTGCACGATGTGCATAGCAGCAGCCTCCGACTCACTGCACGCGCGCGCGAGGCTGTAAGAATCAATTACGAACGCGGCGTTGACTGTCCGAAGGAAAACTGGGGAGGCGGTGATTTCTTGCGCTAACATTTCAGGATGCCATCGCATTTATTCATTACAGGCGTTCCCTGCACTGGAAAAACACTGTCAGGCAACTGGCTCGCGGCGGAGCGCGGCTGGATGCACATCGACGCTCAGCAGTGGCCGGACTACGATAGCAACGGAATCCACACAGCATGGGATGACTTTTTGATGAGAAGCGGTCGAGCCACGGATTTTATTCGTGCCGTGAACCGCCAGAATCGCCCAATGGTGTTTAATTGGGGCCTGCCGATGTGTAATCTGTTCGTCGTGGCGGCGTTCCAAGCTGAGGGAGTTGAAGCGTGGTGGTTGCGTGGCGACAGAACGCACGCGCGAAACGCCTTTGTTGCGCGAGAACAAAAGAAGCCCGGCGGTGGAAGTCCTGTCGCTCTCTTTGACGCTCAAATGGCTGAGATTGATCGCCACTGGCTGCTGATCGAACGCTTGTTCGGTGAGCACCCCATAGATGGGCTTCAAGCTGACGGTTCTCAACGAGAGCCCGCCGACATGTGGAAAGAACTAACGGCGCGAGACGAGAAGTTGAGAGATTGATTTCTTCTCCGCGCGGGCCGAAACAGATGGCGGCGCTGCCGAAGGAACTCATGCAAGAACACAGGCCGACTAATTGGGGTTCTGCGGCGGTGGACGGAACGGCCCCGGCTTGATTGCCTTCGCCAGCGTTTCCTGCACTACCCTCTCAGCGAACTGTTCCAGCGTCTCCCCCTGTTCGTGGTTCCACTTGAACAGTTGCTTTTCCGGCGGCCACTTTTTGCTCGGCGGCTCGGACTTGTGACGGCTTGTATTCACGGCCTCAACCTGTCCGGCCTCCCGACCTTGTCAACGTAACGACCCTTTCCTCGCCCGCGCGAGAGAGAGAGGGATCGCAATCCCTCTCAAAAATGAGACGAAGTCGGAGTTGGTGGTCAATACGCTGGATATCCGTCGAAATTGTCGGCATATTCACATGTTAGGCGCTCGGTTGAGTGAAGCATACATGCAGTGAACTTGTGAGCCGAATCACTATTGACTCGCCCTCCAGATTTAGTATAGAAGCGCCTTACTGATCACCTCGCCTAGCTTTTTCCGCGTACACAAAGGAGGCTGACATGTCACTCGAAGGGAAACACGCCCTGATCACCGGAAGCTCGCGCGGCATCGGCCGCGGGATCGCTCTGAAGCTGGCGGAGAAGGGTGTCAGGGTGGCCATTAACTATTTCCAGAATGAGGCCGCCGCCAAGGATACCCTCGCGAAGGTCAAAGAGCGGGGCTCCGATGGTTTTCTCATCCAAGCCGATGTCTCACGCCCCGACGACATCAGCCGGATGTTCGAGAAGGTTCGGGACGAGTTCGGCAGGCTCGAGATCTTCGTGAGCAACGCGCGAACTGATCTCCCCACCTTCTACCAGAAGCCGCTGGAGATCACGCCGGAGCAGTGGGACATGGCCATGGACTCGCAGGCCAAGGCGTTCCTGCTGGGGGCACGAGAGGCGGCCGGCCTGATGAGTGATGAGGGCAGGATCATCGCCATCACCTACTCGCCCGGCGGCCGCACGGGGAGTTGGCAGCCGTGGGTGGCGATGGGGTCCGCGAAAGCCGCGCTCGACTCACTGGTGCGCTACTTCGCCGTGGCCCTGGGCCCGCGCCGTATCACCGTCAACGGCATCAGCCCCGGCGGCGTCTTCGGCCCGCCCAACGTAGTCGAGGGTGGTGTCTTGCGCGCTCTGCCGCAAGACATCCAGGACGCCACGCGAGCCTGGCACGAGGGCGGGTGGACGCCGATGAGACGGCTCGGGACCCCGGAAGACATCGGCAACGCCGTGACGCTCCTGTGCATGGAGGAGGCCGGCTTCATTACAGGTCAGATCATCCACGTGGACGGCGGGGCGTCCATCATGGACACCGTCTTCCCACTTGAAATCCAGCGGGGGTAAAGGTTGAATCGGAGCAGCACATCGTGGGGCAAGTCATCTGCTTAAAGTCGTAAAATTGGGCCGCGCCTAACAACGCCATGCAGCCGACCGCGAATAGCGTTGCTCTCATGCGCGAGACTTGGATGGTTTCGAGGTTGCGTGCGCGGCGGCTGATGGCGGGCGTTAGGCGTTGCTCGACCTCTACGTTTTTTGATACCAAGTTGCGGCCTTGAACAAATAGGAACGAACTATGAAAACACATCCAAACTCAATGTCCTTGCCACCATTGCCTGCTTGAGTGTCGCCGCTTTGGTTTTGGCCGCCGATCCTCCTGCTGCCTCTGTCAGTGCTGATACTGCGCTCGCCAAACTCAAGGAGGGTAATCTACGGTTTGCCACGAGTGACGTATCCCAGAGCAAGCCGACTGCAGCACGTCGGGCGGAGACGGCCCAAGCGCAGCATCCGTTCGCCATCATTGTCGCATGCGCCGAATCCCGCACTGGGCCTGAGCTGGTCTTCGACCAGAACCTGGGTGACCTTTTCGTCA
>CATPCN010000570.1 GCA_955652855.1 uncultured Chthoniobacterales bacterium
GGTCTCGATGGCTCGCAATACCGCTGGGTGGATCTGGACGGCGAGGGTTTGTCGGGCATTCTGACCGAACAAGGCGGAAGCTGGTTCTACAAACCGAATCTCAGTCCAGCGAATCAGCGGATTGTGGATAGCGCTCAACTCACGCTGCCGCAGTTCGGGCCAGTGCAACTGGTTGCGCGACAACCTTCCCTTGCCTTTTTGGGCGGCGGCCGGCAACAGTTGATGGATCTTTCCGGCGACGGCCAACTCGATCTTGTCGAGTTCGACGGTCCCACACCCGGTTTCTTCGAGCGTACCAAAGACGCGGACTGGGAGCCCTTTCAGGCTTTTCAATCGCTCCCGGTGCTGGACTGGCGAAATCCACACCTCAAGTTCATCGATCTCACCGGCGATGGCCTTCCCGACCTGCTTATCACTGAAGATGACGCATTCTGGTGGCACACTTCGCTGGCCACGGAAGGTTTCGGTCCGGCACAACGGGTTGCGCAAGCGCTGGATGAGGAAAACGGCCCACGGCTTGTCTTTGCCGACGGCACCGAATCGATCTTTCTCGCCGACATGTCCGGCGACGGCCTCACCGATCTGGTGCGCATTCGGCTCGGTGAAGTGTGTTACTGGCCAAGTCTCGGTTACGGCCGTTTTGGTCCCAAGGTCACCATGGACGAATCGCCCCGGTTTGACCGCGCCGATCTGTTCGACGGACACCGCATCCGCCTCGCCGATATCGACGGCTCAGGAAACGCTGACATCATTTACTTCGCCAGCGGTGAAGTTCACCTCTACTTCAATCAGTCGGGCAATGCCTGGGGCGCACGGCGCGTCTTGAGCCATTTCCCTTCCGTGGAGAGCGTATCTTCCGCCACAACAGTGGACCTTCTCGGCAGCGGCACCGCTTGCCTGGTCTGGTCGTCTCCGTTGCCCGGAGCCCGTCCGATGCGCTACATCGACTTGATGAGCGGTGGAAAACCACATCTCCTGGTACGAGTGACCAACAATCTGGGCGCGGAGACGCGGATCCAATATGCGCCCTCCACCAAGTTTTATGTTGCCGACAAACTTGCCGGCACACCCTGGATCACTCGTATCCACTTCCCCGTGCACGTGGTCGAACGGGTTGAAACTTACGACTATGTCAGCCGTAACCGCTTCGTCACTCGTTATGCTTACCACCACGGATACTTCGACGGCGTCGAGCGCGAGTTTCGCGGCTTCGGCAGGGTGGATCAATGGGACACGGAAGAGTTGGCCACGCTCACCAGTTCCGGAGACTTTCCTCCGGCAACAAATGATGACACTGCCTCGAACGTGCCACCCGTGTTAACCAAGACCTGGTTTCACACCGGTGCCTTCTTCGATGAGTCGATCATCTCCCGGCGCCTCGCGCAGGAGTATTACGGGGAAGGAGATTCACCCGGTACCATCGCCGGCTTGACCACCGCACAACTCCAAGCCATGCTTCTCGACGATACCGTTCTGCCCACCACCGTGCTGCTTCCCGGCGGGACTCGCACTCCTCTCGACCTCTCGGGGGAGGAGATGAGGGAAGCCTGCCGTGCGCTGCGCGGCTCGACTCTGCGCCAGGAAATCTATGCTCTCGACAACACCGCCGAGTCCGCTCGTCCCTACACGGTTTCCGAGAAAAACTACACCATCGAAGTCCTGCAACCGCAAGGCCCGAACCGATACGGCGTGTTTTTCGCTCACCCGCGCGAAAGCATCGACTTCCACTACGAACGAAAGCTCTACAAGGTGGCAGGCAACACTCTGGCTGACTCGAATGCGCCGCCACCTGGCGCCGGGAATGCGGCCGATCCCAGAGTGACCCATGCCCTCACGCTGGCCGTCGATTCCTTTGGAAACGTGCTGCAATCGGTAGCCGTTGGATACGGGCGCCGATACCTCGATCCCGCACTTACCTCGACCGATCAATCCAAGCAGAGCTCTCTCCTGAGCACCTACACTGAAAATCTCTACACCAACGCTGTTATCGAGGACGACGCCTACCGGACCCCACTGCCTGCACAGTCGAGTACTTATGAGCTTATCCAGTTTCAGCCAATCGCCACTCAGCCGGGAATCACGAACCTCTTCGGTTTTGACGAAGTGCAGATCAAGGTGACCCAAGCGAGCGATGGAAAGCACGACGTACTGTACCAAGACCTCAACCCAACCAACCTTACCGCCGGGCAACCATATCGCCGGCTCATCGCATGCACGCGAACTCTCTACCGCCCCGACGACATGGGTATGTCGGCAGGAGTCCCCAAGGCTCTGCTGCCGCTGAAAGCATTGCAACCCTTGGCATTGCCGGGAAGCAGCTACAAACTCGCTTTCACGCCCGGCCTAATCTCACAAGTTTTTCAGCGCACCGCCACCGCTCTGGCGCCCACCCCCGCCACGGTCTTCGGAAGCGTTGCCGCGGACGGAGGCGGATACGTCGATCTGGACGGTGATGGCCACTGGTGGGTAACTTCCGGGCGCCTGTTTTACTTTCCCACTGCAACTGCGTCCGCGACCGAAAAAGCCGAGGCGCTCCAGAATTTCTTCGTTCCACGCCGCTTCGAGGATCCGTTTGGCAATGCCACCTCCGTCGATTACGACAAGCCCCACGATCTACTTGTCGTGAAGACTTCCGACGCGGCCACGAACACCATAGCCGCTACCAACGACTACCGGGTGCTGGCCCCCGCGCTGTTGACAGACCCCAACGGAAATCGTGCCGCCGCTGCTTTCGACATCCTGGGGATGGTGGCCGGAACGGCCGTCATGGGCAAGACCAGCGATAATCTGGGCGACTCCTTCAATACCTTCACCGCCGACCTTACCCAGCCGCA
>CATPCN010000571.1 GCA_955652855.1 uncultured Chthoniobacterales bacterium
ATCCGGGACAGCCCGCGCAGCCGCCATATCCGGGCCAACCGCAGTATCCAGGACAACCCGCGCAGCCGGCATATCCCGGCCAGCCTCAATATCCGGGGCAACCGGCATATCCGGGCCAGCCGAATCCTTATGGTGGTGTTCCGGGCCCGTATCCGCCGCGTCCCATCACGGCAGGATATCCCCCCTATCCACCCACTCCCGGTCCGCAGGCAGGTGGCAATCCAGGCCAGCCTAATGCGGCGATCGGTATGATTCAGAATTTACTAACCACGCCGCGGCAGCCACCTTCCACGCTGGGCGGCTTTAGCGGCGGAGGCGCGGGACTGGCCGGAGTTGCCAGCACCGCTAAAGGTGAAGGCATCCACCTCATCAACGATCGCAGCAAGTATCGGGAGTGGGAATTTATTTACGACTTGAAGAACGACAAGTCAACGGCGGGACGGATACAACAGCAACAGCAAATCAATCAGCTGAATCAAACGGGGCTGGGAAATCGTAATACGCCGGCACCAACCCCTCATCCCCACTAAATCGGCAGGTGGCGATTCGAAAACCGCCAACTGAATCACTTCAAATAAACATCTCTTCGTCGCTGGTGGCCTGCGCTACGCTCGGCCGCGTGCCCCGGCCCAGATACGCCAGCGCCGAGCGGATGCCGGCCGCGATCCCGTTGATTTCCCGCAGAGGCCGCATGATGCCGGTGTGGACCAGCGCCACCGTTTCATGCGCCCTGCTGACGGTATCGTCCAGCACCAACTCCACGCGCTCCATCTGCACCTTGGCGCGCGAAGTGGCATCGGTCACCACTTCCTCCACCATCGCCAATTGACTCCTGGTGGAAGCCAGAATCTCCCTGGCTTGGGCCGCGATTTCCGCCATGTGTTGCTTGCCCAACTCCACCGTGGCCTTGGTGCTTTCCATGGTGGCCTTGGTGCTCTCCATTAGAATCTCGAGCTTCGGCACCAGGTCTTGCACCTTGGGCACCAGCGGCTCGATCTTTTCCCGAAGAGCTTTGGTCGTGTTTTTCATGCTCGCCAGCATGGCGGCCTGAATGCACAGCGCTATCGCTGAGATGATGACGAACGCGGTCATAACGTACAGCAATAAGTTCTGGTCCATGATGAAACCTTAGGCTGGAATCAGATTCCTTCGGTAACGTCGCCCGGCGCGCCGCTGACGGCTTCGCGATAGGCTTGTTTGCCCGCTTCCATGGCGGAGCTTAAGTTGTCGCGCTGCCGGCTCACCGCGTTCTTACCCTTTTCGATGACGTCTTCCGCGCTCTCCCGCAAGTCGCTGGTGCGCCGTTTCAGATACTCCTTGCCTTCATCCGCCTTGGATAGCAAAAGATCCCGGGTCTCGGCGCCGGATTTGGGCGCGAATAACAGACCGGCCGCGACACCCAGTCCCAATCCCAAAAAGAAATACGAAAACTTGCTGTCGTCCTCCATTTTTTTGTCCCTTCCTCCTAGAGTTAATAGCTGCTTCTACAATAGCAGTCTCTTATCTGATAGTGTTCCAGTTGGGTGGACAAACGCAAGCAAAAAAAACTGGACCGGGAACAATTGACGAATTATGCCGTCCGGGCGCTCGGAGGCCGCGCGCACTCGGCCGGCGAACTCCGGGACAAACTCAGCCGCCGCGCCGAGAGGCCGGAAGATATCGACGCCGTGCTTGGAAAGCTGCGCGAGCTCGGTTATTTGAACGACCAGCGGTTCGCCGAAAACTTCGCCTCCGCGCGGCTGGAGAACCAGGGATTCGGAAAGATGCGCGTACTGCGCGAGCTTCGCCAAAGACGCGTGGCGCCGAAGCTGGCGGAGCAGGTCACCGAAAAAACTTTCGAGGAAACCAACGAAACAGATTTGATCCAGGCATTCCTAAAGCGGAAATACCGGGGCAAGGAGCTGGGTCCGTTCCTGGCGGAAGAGAAGAATCTGGCATCGGCTTTCAGGCGATTGCGCTACGCCGGATTTTCTTCGGGCTCATCGATCCGTGTTTTGAAGCAGTACGCGAGCCGGGCTGAGGAACTGGAGTCGCTGGAGGAAGAATGAGAGCAGTTTCGTCGGCGATTCTTATCGCTACTGGAATCTTAAGCGCGCAACAGCCGCAGCCCGGCATCAAATGGACCGAGGACCAGCTTCGCCAAGCGGTGGCGCCGGCGCGGGTGGGGCGGAAGTTGACGCCGAAATCCTGGCCCGGAAATGCGCGGGTCGCCGTGTGCCTGAGCTTCGATGTCGACAACGAGTCGTATTTATTGGCTCGCGGCGAAACCTCGCCGACTACGTTGTCCGCCGCCGATTTCGGCGCTCAAACCGGATTGCCCAGGATTCTGGCCCTGCTGGATCGCTACCAGATCCCAGCCTCGTTCTTCATTCCGGCCGTGAGCGCCATCCTACATCCGGAGATGATTCCGGCCATTCTCAAGAGCGGCCGCCACGAGATCGGCGTACACGGATGGATTCATGAATCGCTCGCGCCGCTCGAAGAATACGAGGAAGAACGGCTGCTCAACCAGGCTATCGACTATCTCACCAAGGCGTCGGGAAAACGGCCGGTCGGCTATCG
>CATPCN010000572.1 GCA_955652855.1 uncultured Chthoniobacterales bacterium
GATAGTGCCATTTGCCCTTGATCGAGATGTAAGTCTCGTCGACGCGCCAGGAACTACCGATCGAGCGGGCAAATCGATTCCAGCGCTTCTCAAATTCCGGAACGTATCGAATCACCCATCGCAAGATCGTCGTGTGAGAAACGATCACGCCGCGCTCGGCCATCATCGCGACGAGATCTCGGGAGCTCAGGCGATAGGTGGTGTACCAGCGCACGCACAGAACAATGATCTCGGAGTCGAACTGGCGCTTCACGTAGATCGCGTCTCGATCCTGGCGTTTGGTCATCGGGCATCTCCGTCGGCAACGCAGTCTAGCCGACGCCCGCTGTTGCACCGGAACCGCGGAATCAGGAAGACACTGCGGTGGACTTCAGGTACGGCAACCTCCCACGTCCACTGAAGTCGGATGGGGATCCCCGCCGGCGACATCGCATGCCACTGAACGAGCCGCTGGCTAACGACCGCTTCTGATCTGGGGGCCTGCGAAGCTACGGCATCGATGCAGAGGCTCCACAGATGCGACGAATCGGTCCACGACAAGCTGACTTCATCGTCTGCCTCGCGAGCTTCAATTCCCATCCAACATTCAGATCCTGCGCGAGTCGAAAGCCCAGTGCAGCAGGGCCTGACGCTGGCGGGGCCGACAATCGAGAATGCGTGGAGGACAATTCTTCTCGATCTGCGCGATGTGGCGCTTCATCGCCCGCCAGCGTCTGATCTGCCGCGCGTCGTCGTGGGAGCGCCTCCCCATATAGTACCGGCAGTACCACTGGAACCAGCCGCGGGGATCCTGATGATAGATCCACCCCTTCTTTCGCCACACCGACAGCGGCTGCGATGCCTCTACCCTGAAGAAATTCAATGTCGGGTCGTGGTGATCGAGCGAGAGCTTCGCTGAATGGAACCAACTGCTTGGAAATTCAGCGCCGCAGTCAGTCATATAGCGGCCGCCGAAAACTCCAAGCTCGAGCATCTGCTTCGGCGTCAGCTCCGGCTTGAACGCCCGATCGAAATTCTTTCCTGCAGGTTGCGTCCGTACGTATACATAACCGTCCTGCATGCGGTCGTTGACGCACACACGTACCGGTTTCGCGAGCGCCGTCGGTGTGACCTGTTCTTCTACGGCGAGGGCTCTTGACAAGGTGGATCTCCGATCGTGGGGCTCGTCAGCGGAATCGCGAAGAGGGTGTCCTTTCTGCGCACGAACATGATCGCCAGGAAGTGGAACGCTCCCGCACTCGCTTGGCTCCGCCCGGGTATTGTATATATATTGCATGGGTGTTGTAACAGGATAAGCATTGACACATCTGCTATATTGTACAATAATTGTATAAATAGTGTATTGTTCAGGTCAGGAGCATCATGTCCGGCGTTGTCGCAGAGAAGCTTCCGATCCGCACCATCGCCTCGCTCACGGGGGTGAACCCCATTACGTTGCGGGCGTGGGAAAGGCGCTACGGGCTGATCCGTCCGTCACGCTCGTCCAAGGGCCACCGCCTGTACACGCACGATCACGTCGAGCAGATCCGGCGTGTGCTGGCGCTTGTCGAACGCGGCGTGCCGATCAGCCGGGTTCGCGAGCTGCTGGACGACAAGCCCAAGTCGGGCGGCTCGGCGCAAGGCCCTTGGCGGAGTTACCTCGAGCGCATGGCGGCGTCGATCGCGCGCTTCGACGAGCCGGAGCTTGATCGAGTCTACGACGAGGCGCTGTCACTCCATTCAATGGAGCGCCTCAACGTGCACCTCATCCTTCCGCTGTTAGTCCATCTCGGTGAGCGCTGGGAGAAGCTTGCCGGCGCCATCGCCGAGGAGCACTTCTTCGCCACCTACATGCGTGGCAAGCTCGGCGGGCGTTTGCAGCATCGGATGCGTTACGCAACCGGCCCACTTCTGGTAGCCGCCTGCGCACCCGGCGAGCAGCACGAGATCGGGCTGCTGCTGTTCGCCCTCGAAGCCCGGAGCGCGGGCATGCGCGTCGTGGTGCTCGGCGCGGACACCCCGTTCGAGGACGTCGCCGTGGCGCAGCGGCGGAGCGGCAGCGATGCGGTGGTTATCTCCTCCTCCGTCGATCCGGCTCCGGAGCTCTTCAACCGCGCGCTTCGGGAGCTGGTCGGCGCCCTCGAAGTGCCGGTGTTCGTCGGCGGTCCCACCGCGGTGCGCCATCGTCGCGCCGTCGTGGCCGCCGGCGCCATCGCCCTTGGCGTCGAGCTTGAGGATGGCGTGCGCCTGATCATCGCGAGGCTGAAAGACGGGGGAACGCGATGAATCACGCCGAGAGGCTCGCCATCAACTGGGTCGAGCAGGGCCTGGTCCCGGATGCCGTGATCCGCAGTGGAATCCGGCGCCTTTGCGAGCGGCGACTGCGCGAGATCGCCGCCGGCGAGTGTGAAGCCGGCGCGCGGGCTGCGGAGTCGTTCGTAAGCGCGATGGATGCATCCGAGATCGCCCCTGTGCCGTACCTTGCGAATGAGCAGCATTATGAGGTTCCGGCCGAATTCTTGGCGATCGTGCTCGGGCCGCATCGGAAGTACAGCAGCGCGTGGTGGGCAGAGGGTACCGTGGATCTCGCGCGGGCCGAAGCCCGCGCGCTGGAGGAGACCTGCGAGCACGCCGGCCTCGCCGATGGCCAGGCGATTCTCGAACTCGGCTGCGGCTGGGGATCGCTCACGCTGTGGATGGGCGAGCGACTTCCGAATGCTCAAATCACCGCGGTCTCCAATTCGCAGTCCCAGCGCGCTTGGATCCTGCAAGAGGCCGGGCGCCGCGGATTGCGCAACATCGACGTCATTACCGCCGACATGAACGTCTTCGCCACCGAGCGGCGTTTCGACCGCATCGTATCGGTCGAAATGTTCGAACACATGCGCAATTGGCGCATGCTGTTCGGTCGGGTGCGTGATTGGCTGCTCCCGGGCGGCCGTTTTCTCATGCACGTCTTTTGTCATCGCTCGACGCCTTATGCGTTCGTGGACGCCGGCCCCTCCGACTGGATGAGTCGGCACTTCTTCTCCGGCGGCATGATGCCGAGCGACGATCTCGCGCTTCGCTTCCAGGACTCGTTGCGATTCCTAAAGCGCTGGCGCTGGAGCGGCGTTCACTACCAAAGGACCGCCGACGCCTGGCTGGCGAATCTCGACGCGGACCGCGCGCAGGCGCTGCGGGTGCTCGCCGCGACTTACGGCGAGGCCAACGCCACTCAGTGGCTGCAGCGATGGCGCATCTTCTTCATGGCCTGCGCCGAGATGTTCGGCTACCGCGACGGGCAGGAGTGGTGGGTCAGCTACTACCTGTTCGATTGCCCGGCACGTTGACGCTGCCGCATGCGCCAACCGATCGATAGCATGACAATCGCCTTCAACGTGGCTCTGTTTCAGGCCGGCTGGTTCGCCTGCGTGCTGGCCGCGTCGCACGGCCTGACGTGGATGGGCGCGATCGTGGCCGCGATTGTCGTCGCATGGCATGTCGCGCGCGCCGCGCAGCCCGCGATCGAGCTTCGCCTCGTCGGCGCGGCCGCCGCGGTGGGTGCCGTGTTCGAAACCGTGCTCGTGCAGTCGGGCTCGATCTCGTTCCCGGGTGGCATGCTCGTCGCTGGGATCGCTCCGTATTGGATGGTCGCGATGTGGGCGCTGTTCGCGACGACCCTCAACGTATCACTGCGCTGGCTGCGCCCGCACGTGTGGCTCGCAGCGTTGTCGGGCGCAGTTGGCGGTCCGGCCGCCTATTACGCTGGTGCACGGCTCGGCGCGCTCGAGTTCACCGCCACCGGCGCGGCGCTGGCCACTATCGCGATCGGCTGGGCGATTCTCACGCCACTGCTGCTGCGAGTGGCGCAGCGGCTCGACGGCTACGCGCGACCATGAGCGCGATACTTTTGTGGCTCGGCGCGCTTCCCGCGATGCTCGGGCTCGCGCTGATCGCCTTTGCCGTCGCGACGTCCCGGCGTAACGTCGGA
Source organism: uncultured Chthoniobacterales bacterium (assembly GCA_955652855.1). The sequence goes on from CATPCN010000572.1 coordinate 3,953, forward strand.
CTCGTCGACATCTTCTGGTCGCTCTTCTTTCTCATTGGCGCCGCCGTCTACGCGGCCGCGACGACACTCGAGCCGCGCGGGGTGCTCGTGCTTGCGCTCGTCGCCGTGTGGTCGGTCCGTCTTTCCGGCTACCTCGCCGCGCGCAACTGGAACGCACGCGAAGATCACCGTTATCGCGCAATGCGCGAACGCAACGACCCCGGCTTCGCATGGAAGAGCCTTTACCTCGTTTTTGGATTGCAGGCGTTGCTGGCTTGGCTGATTTCGGCACCGCTCGCCGCGGCGATCGGGTCTTTCCATTCCATCGGCGCGGTCGATGTTATCGGCGCGGCGCTCGTTGTCTTCGGCATCGGGTTCGAGACGCTCGCGGACGCGCAGCTTGTTGGCTTCAAGGCGCGACCGGCGAACGCCGGCCGGGTCATGGACCGTGGCCTGTGGCGCTAC
>CATPCN010000573.1 GCA_955652855.1 uncultured Chthoniobacterales bacterium
AAACCGGCTTCGAGCAGCAGGATGTCCCATTGAAAACTCAGGAACGTCTGGCCGGCGATCGTGAGCGAAAGATACAAAACAAAAAGCGCGATCAGCGAAACCACCGGAACGATTTCCGCGATGAGCAAGATCGACATAACCGCGCCCGCGCCACAGAGAAAATGAAGAAACGCGTTGCTTGAGTTCAACCAACAAAGCGTCGGCAAAACGAATGGCGCCTTTGCGCCGAGCTGCTCGCGAGCGGCTGGAAGAAATTCGCGCACGGGCGAAATTCCATTCGCGCCGATCAATCCGTCCACTTGCAGCCAGAGTGAGACGAACGCGATCAAGTAAATCAAACCAAGCGCGCGCAAGAACCAGCGGCGCGCCGCGAAATAAGTCGGGCATCGAACGTTATCGCCCCAGAGCAAACGCGTACATCGAGAGGCAAAGGTGCGGTGCCGGGAAACGAGCGAGTAAAAAAATTCCGATGTCGATGCAAACCCGGGAATGCGCTCATAAGACCAGGTCAACCATCGTCGTCCGCGGTCGTAGCTTAACGACCGATAAACTGCTTCCGCGCCGCTAAAGACTTGGCCGTCGATTTCGATCAGCTGTACAGCGCGATCGAATTCTTCGCGCGGAATTTCAGGAAATCGATCGACCGCTTCTTGAAACGGCTCATACGTCACCGCATCGCCGGTGATTTCATGCCAACGCTCGATCCAGCGCCGGCAGAAATGACACTCGCGGTCCCAAAGCATGAGTGGCTTTGTCGGCGGCGCGCTGACCTTGCGGTGCGATCTCTTTTTCACAAATCAAACGTCGCCCAAACGGGCGCGTGATCGGACGGCTCTTTGCCTTTGCGCATCTCACGATCGATTCCGGCATCGCTACATTTTTCCGCCAGCGGTTTGCTCGCCAGGATCGCGTCGATGCGCAGGCCACGATTTTTTGGAAATGAAAGCATTCGATAATCCCACCAGCTGAAAAGACCGGCGTCGCCATGATGCATCCGCAGCGTGTCGATGAAACCGGCATCGCACAATTCGCGAAAAGCCGCGCGTTCACCATCCGAACACATGATCGCGCCGTGCCACAAAGCCGAATCATGCACATCTTCATCCTGCGGCGCGACGTTGAAATCGCCGGCTACGATAATTTTTGTGCTCGCACTTTGCTGCACGCAATTCCGGAGCCGCGCGTACCAATTCAGTTTGTAATCATATGCCGGCGATCCGACGGCCTGGCCATTCGGCGCGTAAATGGAAAAGACCCGCACGTCGCCGATCGTCGCCGCGATGACGCGCGCTTGTGGATCGACAACTTCATCACAGAGCGATGGGCGCACATCCTGCATGTCGATCTTGGAGAGGATCGCCACGCCATTGTACGATTTCTGCCCGTGAAACGCGGAATGATAACCGGCAGAACGCACCATGAGCGCCGGAAATTGCTCGTCCGTGCATTTCGTTTCCTGCAAACAGACGATGTCCGGCGCGCCCGTCGCAAGCCAGGCGAGCAAACGATCCTGCCGTTTGCGCAGTGAATTGATGTTCCACGACGCAATTTTCATGCTGTCATTCTGAGCGGAGCGAAGAATCTCTCATTTGCTATCGATCACACTATCTGATTCGTGCGACTCCAAAACAAATGTGAGATCCCTCGCCGTCGGAGCCTGCCCTGAGCGGACGCAGGAAGTCGAATGGGCGGCTCGGGATGACACGTTGCCCTTACAACTCGATCTCGACTCCGGGCGGCGGGACAATTACTTCGGAGTTCGGAAGATCGACACTAAGTTTTGCGCGCATCCACTCCACCGCTGGCGGATCGCCGTGCACGAGCACAATTTTTTTCGGCGCGAGTTTTTGCGCGTAACGAATGAGCGATTCGCGCGAAGCATGCGCGCTGAATTGAAATTGCTCGATGTTGCAGCGCAATTCGAGCGCCCGCCCGTCGGGATCAAGCAGAACCTGATCGCCCGGCTGCGCTGTTTTTAAGATGCCGGCGGGCGATTTCGGATCGGCGTAACCAACAAAAAAGATCGAGTGCCGCGGATTCGCGAGGACGCGCCGGGCAAAAATATTCGAGAGCGTTTTCGGCGTCATCATTCCGCTGGAAAGCGCGTAAACACGACCCGCGCGCGCCGGTGCGTCGCCGATGGTTTGCCCATTTAAGATAAACGGCGCGATATTTTCCATTAGCTGCAGTCGTTGAAGTTGCCGCCGCGACGTGCGGGCGCGACGATCGTAAATCTCGGTCATCTTCGAGCTCAAGCCGCCGATGTAGATCGGAAAATTGAGAGATCTTTCGCGCCTGAATCTGTAAAGCATCGCGAGCAGCTCCTGCGTTTTGCCAAGCGCGAAGACCGGCATGAGCGCGCAACCGCCACGAGAAAATGCGTTCTCAATCGCTTGGCAGAGCCGGCTTTCTTCAGCGGCGCGCGAAAAGTTCGGCGGCAACGGGCTGTCGCCGCGCGTCGTTTCCATGATGAGTATGTCGATCTTGGCGTCGGGAAAAACCGCGCCTTGCATGATCGTTTGATCGTCGAAGTTGACATCGCCCGTGTAAAAAATCGTTCGACCTTCCGAGCGCAACAGAATTCCAGTCGATCCGAGCACATGGCCCGCGTCCCAAAATTCAAACGTAACCGGATCGTTTGCGTGCGCGCGCTCGCCGCTGACGGTGAACGGCTGCCGCATCGGACACAAATGCCACAAGTCCGACGCGCGATCCGTTTCGCGGTGCGTGAAGAGCGGATACATCGTCGCTCCGATCTCCTCGCGTTGTCGCGTCATCACATTTACGGAATTGTGCAAAAGCGCGCTGCCGATGTCCGCCGTTGCTTCTGTCATGAAAACGGGCGCGCGAGGCTGCCGTCGCATCAACACCGGCAACGTGCCGATGTGATCCTGATGCGCGTGCGAAATCAAAATTGCGTCGAGCGCGCGGTCGCCGATCGCGAGCGAAAGCGCTTCGTCGCCCTCGTTTTTCGGATGCATTCCGCAGTCGAGCACGAGCCGTTTGCCCGCTGTCTCGATGTAATAGGAATTAGCGCCGATCTCTGTGTGGCGCGTGAGATTTGTGAATTTCAAACCGGAAGAAGGTCGCCAGACGTTAGGCGAGAGCAAGCGGCGAAATCCGGAGCGAATGACAGCGCAACTTTGTGCACGTCCCAAAGTTCAATTGACATGCTCACGCCGCTCTCATCGCAAGCCTGGGATTACGACAAGGCGGCGCATCTTTTAAATCGCGCGGCTTTTGGCGGCACGCCGGCGGAGATCGAATCCGCGCAAAAGAAAGGAATGACGTCGCTCGTGCGCGAACTCGTCGATGTAAACCTGGATGCGGTGCATGTTCCGCCGCCGAGCTGGGCGCATCCACGCGACATTCGGGAAATGCGCATGGGCGTGCGCGCGGCCGAAAATCCCGAGCAGCGCAAAGAAAAATTGCGCGCGATCCGCATGATGGAAGGCGAGAACATTCTCGATCTTCGGCGTTGGTGGCTGGAGCGCATGATGACGACTCGGGCGCCTCTTCTAGAAAAGATGACGCTTTTCTGGCACGGCCATTTCGCAACCAGCGTGCAGAAGGTGAGGGACGGTTACTGGATGTGGCTGCAAAACGACACGTTGCGGCGCAACGCTCTTGGCAATTTCGCCACGCTCACAAAAAAAATGTCGCGCGATCCGGCGATGATGATTTATCTCGATCTTCAGCAGAGCCGGCGCGAACACCCGAACGAAAATTGGGCGCGCGAGCTGATGGAGCTCTTCACCGTCGGCATCGGCAATTACAGCGAGCAGGACATCCGCGAATCGGCGCGCGCGTTTACCGGTTATCGCCTGGACCTGACGATTCAGCAATTTCGCTTCGCGCCTTTCCAGCATGATGGCGCCGCGAAAACTTTCATGGGTAAAACCGGCAACTTCGACGGCGCCGACATCATTGATATTTTGATGCA
>CATPCN010000574.1 GCA_955652855.1 uncultured Chthoniobacterales bacterium
CCAGTGTGGTGCTCAATCGGATTTTTGAAACCGCGCGGCACTTGCGTCACGAACTTATCGCCGATATTCCGAAGCGCGATTTGGAGACTTGCATGCGCGTTCTCACCCGCATCCGGGAAAAAGCGGAAGCGGCTGAAAATTCGTTAAACGGTCGTCGCACTGCGAACGGGAAGAAATGAAAGCCGTAACAGAACTGAAAGTTGCGACGCGCGATGCTATGGGGAATCTCGAGCATCGGTTCGGTCGCAAGCGCGTTTACATCGCCGGCGGAATCGTTGTTCTTGTGCTGGTTCTTTTACTGTTCCGCGCGTTCGCCGGGAGACAGAAACCGCCTCCGCCTCCACCACCTCGACCGATCGCCGTGGCAAAGGTTGTGCAAAAAGATGTGCCGCGTTATCTCGATGGGATCGGCACCTGCACCGCGTTTGAGACTGTGCAGGTTCAGTCGCAAGTCACCGGTCAGATTGTTGCGCGAAGTTTTCAAGATGGCGCCGACGTTAAAAAGGGCGACCTGCTTTTCACGATCGATCCTCGTCCTTATCAAGCAGCATTCGACCAGGCACAAGGGCAGCTGGGGCAAGCCAAGTCGCAACTCGTGCTCGATCAGATCACGCTGAAACGCCAACAGGAATTGCGCTCGCGCAATGTCACTTCGCCGCAAGATCTCGATACTGCGCAGGGGACGGTGAACGGCGACGAGGCGAAAGTGAAGAGCGCCGAAGCCACAGTCGCTGCGGCGCAGGTGAATCTCGATTATTGCAACATCCGGTCGCCGATCGACGGCCGTGCGGGTTTGCGCAATGTCGATACGGGCAACCTCGTCACCGGTGGCAACAACGCTCCGGTGCTGCTCACGATTCAACGGCTCGATCCGATTTACACCGATTTTACGGTGGCGGAGACGGACCTCCCGCAAGTGCGACCTTATTTAAATGGGCCGACGCTGAAAGTCATGACCGATACGCCTGACGATTCCGGCGATCCGAAAACGGGCGACCTTTATTTTATCGACAACGCCGTGCAGCCTGGCGCTGGTACGGTGAAGGCGCGCGCGGTGACGCCGAATCCCGATCGGAAATTTTGGCCGGAGGAATTCGTCCGCGTCCGCCTGATTCTCGACACGATTAAGAATGCGAAGCTTGTGCCGTCTCAAGCGGTGCAGATCAGTCAGAATGGTCCTTACGTGTTCGTGGTTAAGCCCGATAACACCGTCGATATGCGTACGGTGAAACCGGGTCAGCCGCAGGACGGAGACATGGTTGTGATTGAGGAGGGCGTGCAAGCGAACGAGACCGTCGTCGTCACTGGCCAGATTGCTTTAGCGCCAGGAGTTAAGGTCGCGCCACAGCCTTACAAACCCAACGCCGTGCCTGCGAAAGGATGAAACGAAGTCCGATTTCTTAGGCAGAAATTAACATCGACATGGATTCGCATAACGACGGCGACGGGCATCATGACGGCGAATCGAATTTGCCGCGGTCAGTACATCGACATAAACCAGCAAAGCCGCAGGACACGCCCGGCGGCAAACTGATTCAAGTCACCGGCTCCGGTTTGTCGGGCCCGTTCATTCGACGGCCGGTCATGACGGTCCTTCTTACGTTATCGATCATTGTCGCCGGCATCGCGACCTATGGAAAACTCGCCGTCAACGATTTGCCGGCGGTCGATTATCCGGTCATCAACGTCAGTTGCTCCTACCCCGGGGCGAATCCGACGACGATGGCGAACAACATCGCTACGCCGCTTGAGAAACAATTTCTCCAAATCCCAGGACTCGACATCATCACGAGTCAGAGCACGCAGGCGAACACGCAGTTCACGCTCCAATTTAATCTGAGCAAGAGCATCACCGACGCGGCCACCGACGTGCAGGCCGCGATTCAGCGCGCGACCGGAAGTTTGCCGGCCGATTTGCCGAGCCCGCCTACGTTTACCAAAAGCAATCCGAACGATCAGCCGGTTTATCTCCTCGGCCTGATGTCGGACACCCTCACCGACGGCGATTTATACAAGTACGCATCCACCGCGGTGCAGCAGCGCATCGCGATTTTGCCGGGTGTTTCCCAAGTGCAGGTCTATGGCGTGCAGGCTGCGATTCGGATCAAGGCGAGCCCGGCCGCGCTGGCTGCGCGCGGACTTACCATGGATGATTTGGCGGGCGCGATCAAAACCGGCACGGCCTATTCGGGCGCAGGCCAGTTTGATGGACCGCATCGGACATTCATTCTTCAACCGAACGGCCAGATTGATGCGGCCGAAGGCTATCGCAATTTGATGGTCGCGCGGAACAAAGATAGCTCGCCTGTTTTTCTTCGCGATGTGGCCGACGTAAAGCAAAGCGTACAGGACGAGCGGATGTCGCGCTCATTCTGGGCCCGCGGATTCAATGTTCCTGGCTCAGTTGTCGTGCTCGCAGTTTCCCGACAAGCCGGCGCCAATGCCGTGGAAGTTGCTAGCTCTGTTAAAGCGCTTTTCCCAGAGCTAAACGCGACGTTACCCGGCTCGATCAAGCTCATCCCGGTCTTCGATCGTTCCCAGAGCATCGTCAATTCCGTGCATGACGTGCAGGCTACACTCTTCATCTCATTCGTGCTTGTCGTACTGGTCATCTACGCCTTTCTCGGCCGCGCGACCGATACGCTGATCCCGGTCGTCGCTCTGCCGCTCTCGCTCTTGCTCACGGTCGCGGTCATGTACGCACTTAATTACTCGATCAACAATCTCACTTTAATGGCGATGACGCTGGCCATCGGATTTCTTGTCGATGATGCGATTGTGTTTTTGGAGAACGTGGTCCGCCGCGCGGAACATGGTGAATCGATTGTTCAGGCTGCCTTCAACAGCGCTGGAGAAATATCCTTCACCATTTTGTCGATGACGCTCTCGCTCGCGGCCGTTTTTATTCCGCTCGTCTTCTTGCCGGGTTTGCTCGGGAGAATCTTCCGTGAATTTTCCGTCACGATTATCGTCGCGATTTTCGCTTCAGGGCTGATCTCCCTCACGCTGACACCGTTGATGTGCGCGCGCATGCTGCGCGAACACGGACCCGGCCACAAAAAGACCCGAGTGGAACATTGGGTCGGCGATCGAATCAAGCGGGTCATTGAAGCCTATGGGAGATATCTCGATGCATTTCTTGATCGTGCCTGGATGGCTGTGCCGATCCTGATTGCCTGCATCATTGGGCTTTGGTTTTTCTTCACCCATCTGCCGTTCACACTTCTACCGGCAGGCGACAGTGGATTCATTCGCGGCATTTTTATCGCTCAGGAAGGCGTCTCGCCCGCGCAAATGCATGCCTTTCAGCAACAGGTGAATCAGAAACTGCAGCAGGATCCGAACGTTGCGCAGTATTTCACATTGTCCGGTTTCTCCAGCCGCAGCGCCGCGTCCCAGGGACTCATCTTCGGTTTTCTTAAGCCGCCGAAAGAGCGACCCGACATCGAACACTGCGTCCTTCAACTACAGAAATCGATCGCGCAAATTCCGGGCATTGTCGCAATCCTTCGACCAAACCCTGTTTTGCAAATCAACGTCGGTGTAACGAACCAGAGCCAGGGCCAGTATGCCTACACTTTCAGCGGTATTAATCCGGACCAGGTTTACAAGGCGTCCGACGACCTGCTCAAAAAGCTTAAAGGCTTCAAAGGTTTCGCGACCATTCGCTCCGACTACTATAATAATACGCCGAACCTAACGATTGATATCGACCGGGAGCGCGCTTCCACTTATGGCGTTTCCGCTACTGCAATCGAGAATCTGCTGCGCACAGCTTACTCACAGAACTACATCTACCTAATCAAGAAACCCGAAGACCAGTATCAGGTTATTCTTGAAGTTGCCGACAGCGAAAGAGCACAGCCGGGCGATTTAGCCGAACTCTACGTGCGAGGCAATGCGCCGGGCGGGTCGAGCCCTTCTAGCTCCACCGCGTCTTTCGGGAGCAAAGGTTCCTCGAACGCGAATAGCACCGGCGGCACTACTACTACTACCGGCACCATCAATAACCTTGTTCCGCTGCGCGCCGTCGCGCGCACATCGCAAGTCGTCGGCCCCCAAGCGGTCAATCACTTAAATCAATTCACCAGCGTGACGATCAACTTTAATCTGCTTCCCGGGGTTGCGATCGGCGACGCGAAGAACTACATCGACAAGGCAGCTAGTGATGTGCGCAAACAATTCCCAAGCGTGCAAGGCACGTTCCAGGGCGAGGCACAGGTTTTTGAGCAACTCTTCGCCGCGCTTCCACTCCTACTCCTTTCGGCCATCTTCGTTATGTATGTCATCCTCGGCATCCTTTATGAGAGCTACGTTCATCCTATCACCGTGCTCTTCCCTGCCATCGTTCCGGCGGTTGTCGGTGGATTGTTCACACTTTGGATTTTTGGATCGACATTATCGCTCTACAGCGTCATTGGCCTCTTTCTCTTGCTCGGCATCGTGAAGAAGAACGGCATCATGGTAGTCGACTTCGCATTGCAACGGATCGATGAAGGCTGGGGCCTGCGCGAAGCGATTCACGAAGCAAGCATCGAACGCTTTCGACCGATCATGATGACCACGCTCTCCGCGTTGATGGGTGCGATTCCACTAGCCCTTGGTTTCGGGTCCGATGGTTCATCGCGTCGTCCCCTAGGTCTCGTCATTGTGGGTGGCTTGATCTTTTCACAACTAGTCACCCTTTTTGTGACACCGGTCATTTATCTCTGGCTGGAATGGTTCCAGGAACATGTGCTCGATCGCGTGCCGTTCCTGCGCAGCGCGCACACCCATCGCGAAGGAGGGGCGCGCGAAGCAGGCGATGGACAGTTAGAACCGGCCGGCGCTAGCGCGCAGTAGGCAGGCACCTACATCGCAGCTGGCAGCAACACCAATTGTTATGTCGATCTTACTCTCGGCGCCTTACTTGCCGTTAGCCACTTGCAACGGTGTCGCGCGTTCGAGCTTCTCGTTCACAGCTTGGATTTTCGAGTCCTGCTCTTTGAGCCGCGCGGTAACAGCTTCCACCGTCGTCTCCAATTCTTGAATCTTGCGCCGTTGCTGGCCTAGCTCGTCGTGCAGTTTCGCGTTGTCCGATTTGTAGCGAGCGATTTCCTCTTTGAAACGTCGCGATGTCGATGTGGTCCGGGAAAAAGGAACGATCGGCGCGGGTCCCGTTCCTAGCTGGCCGGTCGACAAAATGTAAACCGGCACCCCCGCGGAAGCGTCGAAGCCGTTGATGCCGGCGACAAATGTAGCGGTCTGCACGGCTTGGTCACCGATGCGGATGGTGTTGGATTCGCCAGCAACACCCCCGTTGCCGATGTCGATATTGTTATCACCGATGTCGAGATTTACGCCTGCGGAGAGGCCCACTGCGATGTTATTGCTGCCAGTTGTGTTGTTAGCGAGCGCCAATACACCGGTGGCCACGTTGTGGACACCGCTTGTGTTGTTCAAGAGCGCCTCGAAACCACTGGCCGTGTTGCCGAAGCCGCTTGTGTTGTCACGGAGCGCTAGATAACCCTCAGCCACGTTGCCGAAGCCGGTTGTGTTCATATCGAGCGCTTGATAACCGTCGGCCGTATTGTTGTCGTCATTGTTGTGCTCGAGCGCGTCAACGCCATGAGCTGTGTTGAAGGAGCCGGAGGTATTCAACGAGAGCGCTTGCAAACTGCTGGCCGTGTTGTCGCCGCCGGTTGTGTTGATATTGAGCGCTCGGAAACCATTGGCCGTGTTTTCGTTGCCGGTCGTGTTGCTCAAGAGCGCTTCGTAACCAATGGCCGTGTTGTGGTTGCCGGTTGTATTATTAGCGAGGGCAGCAGCACCAAAGGCGGTGTTGTCAAACCGCGCCCCAAAAAGGACCGGTTAATTGAATTTCTGAGGGATGGAGTTGTTATTTTCGATTTCATTTTTTCGGCCTGTTGAATTACTGAAGCATGTTTTTAACCGCGGATTGAGACGGATTATTGATCACAGCGAAGCGAATGCATCGCCGAGCGAACCGGTGCACCTGCTCCAGATTTGGATTCTGCCGGACAAGAACGGATTTATGCCGGGTTACAGTCAGACGTCGTTGACTGACTTGCAAAAAGGTGACGCGCTCACGCTGGTTGGTTCACAAGAAGGCGGCGAACATCTGCTGCGAATCAATCAGGACGTGCGGCTCTTCGTCGGAAAACTTGCCGCCGGCGAAAAGTCTGAGCATGCGATCGCATCCGGCCGTTATGCGTGGGTGCAGCTCATCGATGGCGCGCTCGATTTGAATGGAAACGCCTTGTGCCGCGGGGACGCTGCCGCGGTGAAGGATGAGTCGCCGCTGCGATTCAACGCGAGCGAAGCCTCACACTTTTTACTCTTTGATCTCAGTTGAGCGTACTCGGTCAGATCGGCGAATAGCGAGCGGTAGTTGCGCTGCTAAGATCGACATAACGCGATCAGACGTCGTCGAGAGCCTCGCCCAATCTTTCGATTCCGGTCTTAAAATTTTCGGGATCGCAACAGATTCCGATGCGGAAGTGCTTTGGCGATTCAAAAAAGCGGCCGGGTACAACCGCGGTCTCATATTTTTCGTGCAGTAAAGCGCAAAGCTTTTCGACGTTGCCGTTCCGCCACAGTGGAAAAGATGTTGTGCCTGAATCGGTGCGCACAACTTCGAGATCATCGCGCGCATCGAGAAATTGATTCAGCGTCGCGCGATTACTTTGCAGGATGTTTTTCGCGCGCGCTGCAATCTTCGGCAGTTTGGCGAGCGCGACCACGCTCATCCGTTCGGTCGGATGCGGAGCGACCGCTCCAAAAATATCGTTAAGGCGCCGCATTCGCTCGGCGAGATCGGACTCCGCCAGAATCCAGCCACAACGCACGCCGCTCAATCCGTAACCTTTCGTCAAACTGCTCGTAGCGATAAATTCCGGACCGATATGAACTGAAGATCGGGGCGCGTCTTCGAACATCGCTTCGAGATAAACTTCATCCACCATCACTCGCGCTCCCACGCCGCGCGCCAGCTCGCCGATTTGCCGCAGCGTCGCGTCCTCAACCGGCGCGCTGCTCGGGTTGTGCAAATTTGTCAGCGCGATCAAGCGCGTGCGCGGCGTGATTTGTTTCGCAATTTCCTCGATGTCGATCTTGTAATTATTTTCAAACGAACGCGCAAAGCGTTTGATTTTTGCACCAAGATATTCGGCGACGGCGAGGATTGGCTCGTAAGTTGGCTGCTCGATCAAAACTTCGTCGCCATGTTCCAGTACCGCCGCCATCGCGAGATGGTTCGCCAACGAAGTGCCGCCGGAAATTGTTACGACACATTCGGGAGCGACGTGGCAGTGCGATGCCAGCGCATCGACGAGCGGTCGATAACCGTAGGCGTTGTCGCCATGCAGATCCAAATCGTCGAGCTTCAGACCGAGCTCGGCGAAAGGCAGATTGAGAATGCCGCTTAACGCGAGATCGTATTTGACCTTCGGGCGCGTCTTCGCCCAATGCATGAAGGCCGATTGCTTGTTTGTCATCGGGACCTAAGAAACAGGTTTTCTTCGCATTTTCCAAAATAGATACGCTGGCAAACCGGTGAGCATGATGCCTAATC
>CATPCN010000575.1 GCA_955652855.1 uncultured Chthoniobacterales bacterium
AACCGCGGCGCGTGAGGGCCGCGAACAATTGTTCTGCATAATTGCCAGCGTCCTTCTGGCGGTATCTGATGAAAACACGATAGTCGGACGAGACGAGGCCGGCACTGCGAAAAATATCGGGAACGACCTCGGCCGGTGACTTGTCCCATTCGCGAATTTTGATCTGATCAAGCGGGGCAGGTATGCCGGCCTGCATCGATAGCCCGCGTCCGGTTGGGCAGACCGGAAGGAACGTATATCCTGCATTCGCCGCGTTGGTCTGCCAGAGGGCAATTGCGTTATATGCATCGACGGTGGCGCGACCATCGCTGACGAGCACAAGGACGCGCTTACCGGCGGGCTGTCCGTGCCCTTTGCAATCCAATAGGCCGTTCATACGGCAAAGCACCGGGCGCGTCGCCGAATACAGGGAGGTGAGACCTCGGGATAACTCTTGCGCAATTTGCGTGGCATGGGCCAGCGACTGTGGTGAACCATTTGCCGGCACGATCGCGATCAACGCCGGGTGGGCGAAGGGTAACGGACTCCAGGTAGTACAAATCAGCGCAGCCGTAGACCCGTCCGGCGAGTGAACGATGACTTCGCTACCGGGCGGGTTTGACTGTGGCGGCGTCATTAGGGTTATTGCACCTGCGCGCGGCTCGCTTTGCCGGCAAAAGCCGCATCAGCCTCGGCCATCGGCTCGTCGCCATACTGAAACTGGTTGTCTCCGCCGTCAGAGTCGAGACGCGAGCTTTGAGCAAGGGGCAGCTCTGTGGTCTGGTGACTTCGCGAAGCTACTTCGGCAAGGCAGTCATCTGCAAACGCTTGATGCTCCTGATCGTTCACGAACCCTCCAAGTGGCGGACCGAGACATTTTATCCTATTTGCGCAACCAAATATTCGACGACTCGGAATGGTCCGTCCAAAATCCGTTGATTTCGACAATGCACGATGAATGGACGACGATCCGGGTTGCCAATTCATTCGTGACGGCTCGTTACGAGAACCCATTGACATCGACGACACGTAGGGGAATGCCCTTCAATAATATCGATGAACCTTATCATCGCGACGTCGATGTGCCAGAATGAACACTAACTTGTAATGATTCGAGAAGCGGAATCTGGCGCAGAGACCGGCCGCATACTGTGCCGCGTATTTCTGTGCCACAACAGTGCCGATAAACCTTTCGTCAAAGAGATTGCGGATCGTCTTGAGTTGGATTTTGGTGTTCTCCACTTCCTGGATGTCTTCGACATTCCCACCGGAGAAGCCTTCCGTGTTTGGATCGAGCATTCGCTCCGCGACAGCACTGGTTGCGCCATTTTTCTAGGCGCGAATGGCTGGGGACCGACTCATTTGTGGGAGGCTCAGATGGCCATCAAGAGGAACGCCACCGATACGACATTTCGGCTCATACCAGTGGCGCTGCCCGGAATCCGAGAAGAGGACATGGCCGCATTGGATAGCGGCAACGTTTTTCGGGATCTGAATTGGGCAGACTTCCGAAACGGCGTCGACGATCTTGACGCACTCGACAAGCTCTACGCCAGTGTTACCGGCTCCGTTTTATCCGAAGGAAGGGGTCCAGCGCGATTGACCCCTTATCAAGTACGCCGCGATGCTGCGCGTTGGACGAAATCGGGGCAGCGCGAGACCAGCGTACTTTACCGTGGCGCGCAGCTGGAGGAGGCCGAGCAGCTAACGAGGACGGTTCCGGATCTTGCGGCAAAGACTGAGATCGGCCCGTTCCTGGTGGCAAGTGCTCGTCGTCAACGATTGATATGGCGTCGGGTGGCTCTGATAGCAATTACGGTAGCCCTGATCGTTATCGGATTGGGAGTAACGGCCGAGATCTTACGGGAGACTGCCGAACAGCGCCGCATTCTCGCGCTCTCTCGTTCGTTAGTAATTCAATCAAGAACTGAAAGCGCACCGGCCGTTGCCCTCCTTCTGGCGGCGCAGGCTTTCAAGGAAGCTGAAACACCCGACACAACAGCCAACTTGTTCGAACGGCTCCAGGGATGGTCATATCTGAAAAGGCTGCTTTATGGCAACGGAACTGCCATCACCAGAGTGGTCTCGGGCGCTGAAGGCAATTCGATCACGGCAGGAAGTTCTGACGGTTACCTGTTTCGCTGGTCGGCGAAGAATGAGCACAATGGCGCACCTCTGCGCGCATCGGTCGGATCGATTACGAGCCTCACGGCTGCCAGCAATCCGCCGCACTTGTGGGCTGGGTACGAAGATGGCCGCGTGCTTCGTTGGGACAACGAGGGGCACCGAATCCAAGTGGAAGGAATTCCTCCCGGACTTGATCTGAGGCAGATCGCAGATGTCAACAAGCTGGGCCTTGGACCGCGGATTGGCGCGATAGCACTTTCGCCTAACGGATCGCTCGCGGCCGTCGGGACGGCGCAAGGCACCGGTAGCGCGCTGGTGTTTTTTGTCGACCAAAGGACCGGTACCACGCTCGGCTCGCCGGTTTCGGTGGGAGTTCCACGAGTCAACGCCCTCGATTTCGACCAGAACTCCTCCACCGTTGTCGCAGGTACCGGATTCGGCGTTGTGCTGACGATCGACGTTCGGCGCCGTATGGCTATTGCACTGAATGGACCGCGATTGAGTGAGATTCTAAGCGTTCGATTTTCCCATTCCGGTTCACTCATCGCCGTAAGCGACATCGGTGAGGTCGCGATCTGGAAAAACCAAGGGTCATCGTACAGGCTTGCAAACAGCTTCAAAACGACGGATCTTTTGACGTCTGCCGCAATCAAGCTGGATGGGCGGACCATCGCTCTCGGAGATGCAAACGGGATGGTGTATTTGTTCTCGGTCCAGACGCATCAACGCATTCGGTCATTCCGCGCACATGTTGGGGCTGTGAACAGCTTGGCATGGGACGACGGTATGGGTCTGATCACGGGGGGTGCCGATGGCGCAATTGGAGTCTGGAACTTCGAATCGACGTCCCCGCTCGTTGTGCCTCAGGGCCGCGTAAAGCCGCGTGTCGTCGCTCTGCAACTAAGAAACGACGGTCTTCTCGTAGGACGCATTTCACTCGGTTCAGCGGATGTGTGTCTAGAGAACGGTAGTGAGTGTAAGGTGATCAGGGACCTCTATAAAGACGCGACAAGACTGTTGGGATCCAGTCGTCTAAAGAAATTGTCCGCGGCAGCGCCGCAGACCGATGGCTTCGTTCCAGTACCGTCACCTGAGATCGACCAGATCAAGATAGATGCGGCGGGACAGCACGTGATCTGGTCTACCAGCGACGGAGCGGTTCTATCGAGTCCGCTCTCGGCCAACGCTTCACCTTTCGTCGTCCATGACGATGCTATTAAGGGCAACGCCTCAGATGTTAGCTTGAGTCAGACCGGACATTTTGTGGCAGTTGCTTACAAGAGTCGACTGCTGCTGTTTGACCTATTGAACTCCACTGGCAAACCGATCGCGATTAAATCGTCTACTGCTTCGGAGTCGGCACAAAGTCTAGCCTTTAACTCGACTGAAACACTGCTGGCCGCTGGATTCGAGAATGGCAGCATTGCACTCTGGTCAGTACCCGATGCACGTTTAATAGCACAGCAGCAAATCCATAACTCTCCGGCAGGTAACGTAACTTTCTCGGCAACCGGAAAGTATCTGTTCTCAAATGCCGTGGTTGGTGACGGCAACGAAACGGCACTTGTTGCGGCACCTGTCCCATCGCTCACTCCTGGATTGCGCTTGATAGCAGGTGCTTCCGGAGAACCTCCGGCACTGATTGAGGCGAGCGGGACGCTGATAGCAACAATAGACAATCAGGCAAGGATTGATTATTGGGATGCCAAAAAGCTGCAACCGATCGGCACTGCCAATACCTTACAGTTACCTGTAACGGCCGCGACGCTGTCTTCCGCGACCAATCGGCTCTACGTTGCTGATGAGGATGGCTGGATTCGGGCGCTGACGGTAGGTGGAAACCAATGGTTAGCAATTGCATGTGCCGTAGTTGGACGCTCTTTGAGTCGCGACGAATGGGCCCAATTCCTTCCCGGCGAGCGATATGCTCCCGCGTGCTCGGGACGTCCCGATTAGACTGTTAATCTGCGTCGCCGAGATCTCGATTCGTGAACCTCATCTTGGATCCAGCGCCATCACAACAGTTAAGTATGCGGCTGAGGTCCTGCCAACGGATCAGGAAGTTCAAGAGGTTCGGCGTTTGTTTAACGAGCCCTAATCTAGCCGCCTACCACGCTTTCGAGTGGACCAGATCCGGCGGGTTTATCTACTTCGTCCTGAGACAGACCCCCAGATGGCCGTGACATCACATCTCTCTAAGCTAGAGACTGCCTTCCGATTTTCGAAGTTGGAATTCGCTATTGCCGTAGAGCAAATAGTTAACCCAGTCTGGCTTTTGATAAAGCTCCCGGCGCCCATCGAGGACTGCCTTTCCGATGGTCGCGCCTTGTGCCAGAGCTCCATAGACAGTCGCGGCGAATGTCGCTGCATCCCCGTCGATCACTTTCCAGAAAGTCCCCAAGTACGCTTCAATTCCCATCCGAAGGAACATTTCCGCAAATGCTTCCGACCCGGCTTGCTCCTCCTTTCTGCCCGCCCGCACGCGCCCTGCCTGGCAGGCGTTGACGAACGCCAGACGCGGCACGGCTTCCGTTCCTTTCAAGTCTCTTGCGGTCAGGCGCTCGTCCACAAGCTCTATCCCGCTCTCGAACGCCGAGTCAAAGCCTGCATGGCCGCAATAATGGAAGATATCCGCGAACGCAAGAGCCTCTTTCACGGCTGCTTTGGTTGCCTCGGCACCATCGAGGGTTTTCAGCTCAACTCCAGTGGAGCCCCCGAGCAACTTCTTAACCTTCTCGCCTTCGATGCGGGCCCATTCGAGATCGCCGGTCGGATTGACGACCAGTAGCACTGCGAGTTTGCCGCTCTTAGGCGGACGAGCAGTCAGCAGTTTAGGATCGATTTCCGGCAACGCCAACACGCGCGTAATGCCCCCGTTGAGCCCGACGGCGCCTTCTTCGAGCGCCATCAGCATCTCAAATGGGATCGGCGCCGAATTCAGTTCGTGACGGATCACCACGCGCGTTTTCGACAATGCCCTCAGCCACTTCTCATAATCTGGTCCAAAGAGTCTTTCCGCCAACAGCGGTCTCCGGCGCTCCACTTCCGACTTCGGCGGGCTCTGATTTTCGAATCCGCCGGCGGTTAGCTTCGCGAGATCGTCTGGGGTAAAGAGGCTCCGATGAGTAAAGACTACGCCGCTGACCGGTGGGGGAAGGACGGTGGTAGCGATTTGATCGTTAACCCAAGTGACACTGAGAAATGTTGGCGCGTCTCCGCGGGGCGGCTCTCTTTTAAGATTTGGCCGGTGCGTCGTCACATCCAGGTTC
>CATPCN010000576.1 GCA_955652855.1 uncultured Chthoniobacterales bacterium
CAAATCCAACTGGGGATCCGAGTGGAAGGCGGCGGCTCTCAAGTGGCACGACCACAGCGCCGCTATTCAGTTGCTCGGCGAGCATCTTTCCTACCGCCAGAACTTCATGGATCTCGATCCAACGTACACGGACAAGTTCGGGGACCCTCTGCTGCGCTTCACTTTGGACTGGACCGAACATGAGTACAGACAAAGAGAATTCGCCAGCCACGTCGCCAGAAAGATTGCGCCCGAGATGGGTGCCATGATTGATGATACCCGCCCCGTACGAGCGAAATACAACGTGGTCAACTATCAGAGCTCCCATATTCAGGGAGGCGTCGTCATGGGTTCGTCGCCTCAGGCGAGCGTTGTCAGTCCCCACCTTCAGCATTGGAACCTCCCGGATCTGTGGGTAATCGGCGCGTCGGCGTTCCCGCAGAACGCCTCCCAGAACCCGACTCTCACGGTCATTGCCCTCACGACTTGGGCCGCTGGCGCCTTGATCGGCCGCTATCTGAAGAACCCCGGAAGGCTTGTATGAGCGTCCGGAAAGGAGCGGCGGCTATCTCTCCGTAACGTTCACGGCGTGAATAGGAGCGTTGGACGCCTCTCGCCCGATAGGCGTGAGGCCCCGCACGACTGTTGCTCGCAACAATGCATGCACCAGCTTGTTTCTTAGTGTACGGCAATCGCTGGATCTCGCAGCAGGTTTAAGCGCGCGCCGGTGCACTCCCCGGTACTTTGCCTGAGTTACGGTCTAACTCTTAGTTCCGTCCTGGCAGGGCGTATTAGCACTACCATCCCACTTGCGTGCGCCTATGGCGTCAGATCCATCGCCTCAACTACGCGCGTGTACGGAATCTTTGCGGTGTCATTGACTTGCTTCACTGTGTCCGCGTTCTGGGCCTCGAATAGGCACATACATTTCTCATCGCCCGGAACATACATGCTGCGAAGGTACTCGACCGGATTTCCCTGCTTCGTGAACTGCTTGCTCGTGTCGATCGCGGCTTTCTGCGCGTCCGCAAGCTGACCCATCGAGATGCCGGGCAGCTTACGCTCAACCATGTAGACAGACATAAGGACCTTCCGAATAGGTGGGATTAGGCTCGACCGAGCATAGACCTAAAGGGATCTCGCGTCAAGAACCCTGTTGGAGCGTCGTTCCCAAGTGCGCAGCAATCCAACGCGGACCGCCTGTCGCGACGCCCACGAGAGCAAACCGAAACTAGCCTCGGGCGCCAGAGAGGAGCACATTCCTTCGCTAACCGACCTTTTGCTACGAACCTTTCCGGTGCTCTCGATGCGTCACTCTGCTCATTACGCGAAATACTTTTTTGCAGTTGTAGGAATCGCCGCCTGCGCCTCCCAGCCCCGGTCCGCGCCTCCGCAACACGAATCTCGAGGGATGTTCGACGTGGCCACGGGCGTTCCCGGCGCGTGCGATACGCCAGCTGCTCGACGACCTGGTGTTGCCGGTTGCTACCTAACGGCGGTAGATGCCCTCGGTGCTGCTCCGACGTACCCGATATTTTGGTATTTGCATACCTACCCCAACCGCACCGCGGCAGAAAACACGCGACCCGTTCGCGGAACGATTGTTGAATCGCTCGGCAGGGTGTGGCTGTTCACTATGGCCGAAGCGGACTGGCACCCGGCCTCGGGCGACTTTGTCGCACGCGTCGGCCCAATTCCCGTGACACCCGGAAAGTCATATACAGTTCGTTATATGGAGGCGACATTCATCCCAGGAATGCATACCAATCCGCATCGTCAGTCAGGCGCTGAGGCGTGGTTCGTCTTGACCGGTGCCCAATGTTTAGAGACTCCAGATGGGATCACCGTTGTGCGCGCGGGTGAGAGTGCCTTGGTGAGGGAAGGACCGCCGATGCTACTGAGCGGCGTGGGCACCGACGTGCGCCGTGCTCTCATTCTCGTCGTGCACGATTCCTCGCAACCGTGGATAACGCCTGCCCGCGACTGGAATGCGAAAGGGCTATGTCCTAAATAGACAATCGTCGCTGTCTATTCGCGCTGCGGTACCGGGTCCATGCGTGTCGGTTAAGTGCGTTGCGTCGATCTACTCCTGCCAAACGATAGTGGAGTCGCAATGAGTCTGAGCGCCGATTGGCGCGGCGATGAACAGGAACAGCGCAGGCAGAGCGCGCATCGGTACGCCTCCGGCATTGTCAGGCAGATTCTAAGGTTCCCTATCTGACGCAACAATGTCGGTTTCATATCAGTGTGCGAACCCCACTCTGACGGAAGCCTGAATTCGTGATGCGATTGTCAAATCCAATCTGACGATCGTATCGATTTCCGCGATTTCGATTGTGTGTTGGCTGACGATGTTCTGACACTTGCCTCCTACCGTCTCGTGCGGGCGCCGCAAATCCGCGACGCCAACGCCCGTCACAGTGGAGGCACCGTGAAGACCGTTAAACGCATCACTCGCACAGCGCACCTGCTCGTCAGGTTTACTTCGACAGCGCTGCGCCCGGATACGTTGTAGATCCAACACAACTCCTAAAGCGACTTCAGATACTGCACGAGATCAGCCTTCTGCTGCGCAGTGAGACTTAGGCTTTTCCTCGAGTTGTACAGCTCGAC
>CATPCN010000577.1 GCA_955652855.1 uncultured Chthoniobacterales bacterium
ACGTGATCGAATTCCCGAAGAACGCCAAGATCGAGAAGACGCTCGTCCTGATTAAGCCGGACAATTTCAAATTTCCAAATTTGCGGCCAGGCGGCGTGATTGAAGTTTTTTCGCGCACCGGGCTCTACATCGTCGGATTCAAAGTGCATCGCATGAGTGTGGCGCAGGCGGAGGAATTTTACGGACCGGTGCTGCCCGTTCTCGAAGAAAAACTGGGGCCGAAAAAAGGACGCGGCGCTTGGGAGGAAATCGTTGAATTCATGGCCGGCATGAAACCGAGCGACTCTCCGCCAGAAAAACGGGAAAAACCCGGAACCGAAAAATGCATCGCTATCGTTTACCAAGGCGTCGATGCGGTCCGCAAAATTCGCGACGTGCTCGGGCCGACCGATCCGGCAAAGGCGCCACCCGGTTCCATTCGAAAAGAATTCGGTCAAACGATCATGATCAACGCCGCCCACGCTTCCGATTCGGCCGAAAACGCGAAACGCGAGATGGCGATCGTGCAGGTGGACGAAAACAATCTCAAACCTTTGATTGAAAGTTTCTACAACCGCAAATAGCTTGCGCTCCCATTTTGCAAACACTGACTAATCCCAACTCCATGGAAATTTCCGAACGCGCAGCTCAACTGAGTCCCTCGCTCACTCTTTCGATCGACAGCAAGGCGAAAGCGATGAAGGCCGAGGGCATCGATGTGTGCGGTTTCGGTGCGGGCGAGCCCGATTTCGATACGCCTGAGCACATCAAAGCGGCGGCGATCGAAGCGCTCCAGGCCGGTTTCACTAAGTACACACCGAGCTCCGGTATTCCGGAATTGCGCCAGGCGATCGCGGAAAAATTGGCGGCCGATAACGAACTGAGTTATCGCGCGAATCAGATCGTGGTGAGCAACGGCGCGAAACATTCCTGCTACAACGCAATCCTGGCCACGTGTCAGCCGGGCGACGAAGTCGTTATCCCCTCGCCTTACTGGGTGAGTTATCCGGACATGGTGCGACTCGTCGGCGCCGAGCCGGTGATCGTGCCGACGATTGAGCGCAACGCCTGGAAGATGCGCGCGGATGATTTTGAAAACGCGATGACGCCGCGCACGAAAATGTTGATCCTGAACAGCCCGTGCAATCCCACCGGATCGGTTTACACGCGCGAGGAGTTGCAAGCGATTGTCGATGTTGCGGCCGAGGAAGACATCTACATTTTGTCGGACGAAATTTACGAGAAGCTCGTTTACGACGACGCGAAACATGTGAGCGTGGCGTCGATTTCGAAAGAGGCGTTCGATCTCACCATCACCGTGAACGGCTTTAGCAAATCGTACGCGATGACGGGCTGGCGCCTCGGCTACCTGGCCGCGCAGGAAGCGGTGGCGAAAGCAGTCGATTCAATTCAAAGCCACACCACGGCGAATCCATCTTCATTTTCACAACGTGGCGCACTCGCCGCGCTCAAGGGCGATCAGCAACCGCTTGCTGACATGCGCGAAGAGTTCGATCTGCGCCGCAATTATATGTTCGATCGCATTTCGAAAATTCAGAACGTGACCGCGGTCCGGCCGCAAGGCGCGTTCTACGTGCTCGTGAACATCAGCCAGCTCGGCTTGACCTCGCAAAACTTTGCCGACCGTCTTCTGAGCAAAGCGAACGTCGCGGTCATTCCCGGCGCGGCCTTCGGCGACGACCGCACGATCCGGCTCAGTTACGCTACGAGCATGGACATCATCAAAAAAGGTCTCGACCGGTTTCAGGATTTTTGCCGGACGCTCTGATTTGTCATCCCGAGCGGAAGCGAGGGATCTCACAATTTAGGAGGCGGGTAGATTCTTTGAGAGATTCTTCCCTTCGCTCAGAATGACAACGTGCGGCTCTCTCGCGCTCGTTCTTCACGCGCATCTTCCCTTCGTTCGTCATCCAGAACACGACGAATTTCTCGAGGAAGACTGGCTCTTCGAAGCGATCACGGAAAGTTACATCCCGCTCATCGCCATGATGGAACGGCTCGTGAACGACGGCGTACCGTTCAAGCTCACGATCAGCATCACGCCTCCGCTTTGCGCGATGCTGCAAGATCCGCTGCTGCGCGAACGTTACGTGCGGCATCTCGAACGCTCGATCGATCTCGCGGCGCGCGAAATCACTCGAAACCGGAACGACGAGCAATTGAGCGCGCTCGCGCAATTTTATGTCGATCTTTTCACGGAATGCCGCCGTCGTTTCGTTGACGATTGGAATTGCGACCTGCTACTCGCCTTCCGCCAATTGCGCGACGCCGGCGTTCTTGAAGTGATCGCTTCGGCGGCGACGCATGGTTTGCTCCCACTTTTGGAATCCTCGCCGGCCGCGGTGCGCGCGCAGGTTTTGATCGGACGCGACGCGTACCGGGAAACTTTCCGCGGCGAGCCTGCCGGATTCTGGCTGCCCGAATGCGCCTACGCTCCGGCGCTCGATCCAATTTTGCAGGAAGCAAATTTGCGCTGGTTCATTCTCGACGCGCACGGTCTGCTTTTCGCGAAACCGCGGCCGCATCGCGCAATTTACGCGCCGTGTTACACGCCGGCCGGCCCTGCGGCCTTTGCGCGCGATCGCGATTCCAGCCGGCAAGTTTGGAGCGCGGAAGAAGGTTATCCCGGCGATCCTGCGTATCGCGATTTTTATCGCGATATAGGATTTGATCGCCCGCTTGATTATCTTTTTCCGGATTCAAACGGCGAACGCGTCCGCAAATTTACCGGCATCAAATATCACCGCATTACCGGGCGAAACATCGATAAGGAAATTTATAATCGCGACTGGGCGGAGAAGGCGGCGGAGGCGCACGCGAAACATTTTCTCGAATCGCGCTGCGCCCAAATGAATGAGCTGCGCCCGCTCGGCTTCGATCCGATCGTGGTCGCGCCGTTCGATGCGGAACTATTCGGGCATTGGTGGTTTGAAGGTCCGCGTTTCCTCGAATTGTTCATCCGCCAAGCGGCGCAAGATCGACATAATTTTCAGCTGACAACACCAAGCGACTATCTGGCGAGCCATGCGACGCAACAGATCGTCGAACCCGCGGCTTCGAGCTGGGGCGATAAAGGGTATCTGGGCGTTTGGCTAGACGAGAGCAATGCGTGGATTTATCCGCATCTGCACGCCGCCGCGCGCCGCATGACGGAAACAGCGTGCGTGCACGCCGACAACCCATCGCCGCTCACCGAGCGTGTTTTAAAACAACTCGCGCGCGAACTTCTTCTCGCGCAATCAAGTGACTGGGCGTTTCTCATCAAAACCGGCACCGCGCGCGAGTACGCGAGCAAACGAGCGAAGGATCACCTCTTGCGCTTCAATCGTTTGCACGATCAGTTGTGCGCCGGAAATGTCGATGAAGAATTTCTGGGCGATTGCGAATGGCGCGACAATCTTTTTCCGAATGTGAATTGGCGTTACTACATTTAGACTTCGCTCGGCATGACAAAAAGTTTACCTGCGTTTGTATTCGTCGGATGTTTGGCACTTCGTTGCGTGTTTGCGCAAGAGTCACCAACAACCTCGCCGACTTCAACACCTTCGCCGACGCCGGAACAAACTGCTTCAGCGTCACCGGCGCGAAATGTTCGGCTCAGTTTTGTTCCGCCGCCGATGGAAGGAACGATCAGCCTCGGAATCTTTGATGCGAACGGAAAACTCGTGCGCGTTTTGCACCGCGAAGCAAAGATCGACAACTTCGCCGTCGATGCCGATTCGCTGAACACCACGTGGGACGGGAAAAATGACGCCGGCGAAGATTTGCCGCCGGGAAAATATCGCGCGCGCGGTTATCTGGTCGGGGATCTCAAATCCGAAGATCTTGGAAAAACGGCAACGCCACCGCCGACTGATTTACCGGACCATGTTTCCGTGAAGCTTGTCACGAACCCGCTCATCAGCGACACGCGCTCAGTTGTCGATCTTGGCGTCGGGTTCGATGCAAAGGGAAGTTTTTTGAAAACGATGGACGGCTTGCCACTTTGCACCGTGAGCGAAACACCGAACCTGGCTCGCGTCTTCATTACCAAGAAATCCGACAGATCGGCGGATGTCTGGCAGGACGACGGCTCTGGCTTTGAGCCGTTTCAAGTGTCGAACATCGATAAGATGATGGCGTTCGATTGCGGCGATTTCGAATTGAAATGATCGGCGTGTTGCGTTGACTTTGCTCGCAGATGGCGCGCGACATCATTTATCTCGATCTTGAAACCCAGCGCACGGCCAACGATGCGGGCGGCTGGAATCGTAAAGGCGATATGCGCATGTCGATCGGCGTGACGTACAGCACGCGCAGCGGGCGCTACGAAGTTTTCGCGGAGGACCGTGTGCACGATTTGATCGCGCGCCTTCGCACCGCCGATCTCGTGGTCGGCTTCAACGTGCTCAACTTCGATTATCACGTGCTGATGGGTTACACGGTTCTCGATCTTTGCGCGGAACTTCCGACGGCCGATCTGATGATCGACATGGAGAAACGGCTCGGCCATCGGCTCGCACTCGACGCGATCGCGCACGCGACGCTCGGCATCCGCAAGACCGCGGCGAGTCTCGACGCGATCCGCTGGTGGCGCGAGGGCCGCGTTCTCGAGATCGCGGAATATTGTTGCTTTGACGTGAAGGTGACGAAGCTCGTGCACGAACACGGTTGCCGGCACAAGGAATTGTTTTTCCACGATCGGTTCGCCCAACGCCAGCGGGTGGCGATCGATTGGTCGCACCTTGATGACGCGGCGTAGCGAAGCTTCGCTAGTCATAAGGCGAAATCTTTGTTAGTTAGGCGAATCATGCCTGCCGCGCCGGAACTTCAACACACGCTTGCTAAAGCAGCGAGCTTGAGCGGCACATCGTTGCACACCGGCGAAAAGGCGACGCTAAGACTGCAGCCGGCGCCAGCTGATGCCGGGATCAAATTCAAACGCAAAGATCTGCAAGAAGAGCCGACGATCGACGCGAAGATCGACAATCTAAAAACGGTCGAGCGCGCGACCACGATCGGCGAAGGCTCGGTGCGCGTGCACACGGTCGAGCACGTTCTCGCGGCGCTTTCCGCGATGGGCGTGGACAACGCGATCGTGGAAATGGACGCGAACGAACCACCGATCGGCGATGGCAGCGCGCGCGCTTATGTCGATCTTATCAAGCGGGCCGGCGTGACGCCGCAGGAAGCGCCGCGGAAATTTTTCAATGTGCGCGCGCCGATGCATGTGGAATCAAAATCAGGCTCGCTGCTTGTGCTTCTGCCTGACGAAAGATTTCGCATCTCCTGCACGCAAGCCGGACCGAATGGCCGGTTCACGCAATTTCTTTCGACGGAAATCACGCCGGCCGTTTTTGAGCGCGAGATCGCGCCGGCGCGCACGTTTGTCTTTTACGAAGACGTGCAGCCCCTTATGGAAAGGAATCTCATCAAAGGTGGCACTCTCGAGAACGCGATTGTGGTACGCGGCGAAGCGGTCTTGAGCAAGGAACCGCTGCGCTTCGCGGACGAATTTGTTCGACATAAAATTCTCGACATCATCGGCGATCTCGCGCTCTTCGGTCAGCGCATTCGCGGTCACGTCATCGCGGTGAAGCCCGGTCACGCCACGAATGCGGAGCTGGCCCGCGCGCTGTCGCGAGAATCCACGCGCACGTCCATGGTATCTCCGCCCAAAACGATTCCGCGAGGCGACGGCGCACTCGACATCAACGATGTTATGAACATTTTGCCGCACCGTTATCCGTTCCTGATGGTGGACCGCATTCTCGGTTTCGAAGGGGGAACGAAAGTGATCGGGATGAAGACGGTCTCGATCAACGAGCCATTTTTCCAGGGACATTTTCCCGGACATCCGGTGATGCCGGGCGTGATGCAGGTGGAAG
>CATPCN010000578.1 GCA_955652855.1 uncultured Chthoniobacterales bacterium
ATACTAAGCTCCCGGAGATGTTTTTGTGGGTCACCGGAGTAGAGTTGTTTAGAGACCGCACCGTCTTGAAGCTGGCGTGTCGAGGAGTAGACGAGGGAACGGGCGGGTATTTGCTCGAGATGAGAGGACGCGAACAGTTGTACTTAGCAGGTGAGAATGGAAACGTGTTTGAATTCGTGAGGAGTTCCGCGCAGTACACCGGAGAGTACATTCACAACTACGGCGGGGCGCGGGCTCACGTCATCAGGCCCAATGAGAAATTCCGTTTCGAAATGGAGTTCCAGCCAGCTCCCTTGGACGCTAAGATTTTAAAGCTATACCATCGCCAATTCGGGATCATCGACATACCGTTGACCCCTCCCAGTGAGTCTGCATCTCAGGCTAGATAATCTTCCGGACACGTGGATCAAGGAGAAAAGATAGGCCTGCGTTGTAGGGAGTAGGTGTTAGTTTATTTTACTGCGACTTCAAAGTTGAGAAGCGGCTCGACAATCTTTTCCGCTTCCTCGGCGCTCGCGACCAGCAAAAGTTTGATGCGAGCTGCGTTAAAGGGTCGGGTAAGCACCTCATCCTTGGTGCCCACCTCCGCATCGAGACGACGTTCGATCGTCCGCCCGAGACGAGAGCTACTGGAAGTCAGATCCAACACGCCATCGTCGTCGAGCTCAAATCCAAGTTGCCCGAGTTCGTCCTCAGCAGCTTGCACTTTGGTCCGCAACGAAAGGATGCTTTCTTTGGCTTTCGTGATCCCATCTCCCGCGACTTCCCGAATAATCGCCTCTTTCCGCGAGGTACGAGTTTCCTCGTACTTCTTCTGAGCCCTACTCCACACTTCGCCCCATCCGTTCAACATTTCGGCAAGGGCTTTGCGCTGGGGTTGGGTAAGTTGTGTTTCTTCGTTCATGGTTTTGGTAGTGTTACTGTCCTACCCCCTACAATCGCAAGCCCAGTATGGCATCACCATGCTTGTGCGTTCTATAGAAAAGTGGGTGTTGCAAGCCGGAAGATTCGGTCAACGCGAAGAACCCGTATTGCTCCGCCGGGAGGCCGTACTTTTTGGGATGTCTCATCTGTTTATCCTGACGCTTCCGTTGGGATCAACAAGCCAGACTTCGGCAAATATTTGCTGATCGCCAGCGATCTCCATTAACAAGTCGGCGTCGGCTCGAAGTACGCTTAAACATCGAGCGTCGATTCCCACTGGATTGGTATCTAACAATAGGGTCACGTCTCGTGAACTCGGCCGTTTGTCTTTTTTGTTCTCAATCGCGGCGTGCATCAAATCTGCCAATTCTTTACGGCTGATTCGTTTATCGACAGCACCGTCTGCGAGAGGCTTCCAAAAGTCCGGAGGCCACACGCTAGTTATCTGCAATTTGAGAGTGCACCTCTTATCAGGCGATGCAGCTAGAATATCGACTTCTGAGTACTGTGGTTGTTCTGTGAGGTTTGTCAGTTCCGGATGATTGGAATCACAAAAGCGCTTCGCGCATGCTAGTTCATCGTGCTTCCGAGTGGCCGGACTCGTTTTCCAATTCGTTCTTCGCCCACCAAGGGTAAAGAAACTGCAGTCCTCGTCAGCTCCATAGATTCCTAGCTGGATAGCGTCTTCCATTGTGAGCCTTTCGAATATTTTATCAACTTGAACATGGTGGCCAGGACGAAACCGCGTGTTGGTTATTTTTCACCACTTGTCGATGAACTCCTTGATGACGTGCTCCGGGCTCAGATTCAAATAGATTTCTGTGGTTGCCAGGTGGTCGTGGCCGAGGAGTCGCTGGAGTGCTGGCAGAGAAATCCCCTTTTGCACCGCTGTGACGCTGAATGTGTGTCGGAGGACATGCGGTGAAACCTTCCGGCTGATCGCTGCACGGTTCGCGATCGTGCGGACGACGCGTTGCAGGGTCCTTACACTCATCCCCAAGGTGTCGTGCAGTGCGAAGTGTCCCTCAAGCAACGGCTGCACGCGTGCCGTTAGCGGAATCACGCGGCGCTTCGTTCGAGTGCCGAACGGTCCGCCCTTGCCGTAGACCATGAGACGATGGGCCTGCCAGTCGAGATTGTCTTTCGTAAGGTTGGCGAGCTCGGCTACCCGGAGACCGGTGTCGAGGAACGTCCATACGATCAGTTTTTCTTCGTACGTGTTGCAAAGGGATGCGAGACGGTTTGCCTCATCAGCGGTCAGTGGTTCTCGTTTGAATTGGTAGGCCATGATTTGTTGTGTCACTCCCCTACTTCTTTTGAAATCAGTTCGGGCTTTCTGCGGATCGCGTGCGCCTCCCTCTGGATCTCAATCGCAAATTCCGCGCAGATGTCTTCTCCCTCGGCGATCGCAGCCCTAAGCACTTCCAACTCATTCGTGGAAGTTTGCTGCTCGGCAAAGTTTTCAGAATCGCTGTGCATGGTTTGCTCAGTCGCCTCAAGCGACTTCCGGCGCTGCGACGGTGTCGGGATCGATCCCCTGTTTCCTGAGCCAAGCGCGGAAGTGGCCGTAGAAGATGTGTGGCTCTATGAGAATCTGGAACGGGCGCGGTCGGGGCAGCTCGGCTAATCCGTTGAAATCTCCCCGCTGCCGGAATGGTTCGAGCGTACCGAAGTACGCAAAGAGGGCGTCGCGAACATCGCCGTAGGGCATGTCCCCGACGATCTCAGTCATTTCCGAAAAGGAATACTCACCGGGCGCAACGTTAGCGGCGGCAGCAAGTGCCTCGCTGAAAAATCTGGGGACGAGTTCTTCGGGTGTGGGAACGAGCTTGTAGGATTGTGATCGGCGCATGCCTGGAAGGTGGTGGGGGTTTGGTGCGACCTTTGACGCAATTGTACTGGGAAAGCGACTTCTTGTCGCCATCCCTGTTATCCACACCCTCGAAAATGCTGGGGTTTGCAAAAGTGGACTCCGCCGCTGTCGTACTTTAGGGCGGAAGGCGACAAAATGCCGACTCCCCAATCGACGAGAAAAGCGGTCCTACAACGAGTGCTTCTTGTTGTAAGCTGTTAATCCTCTTGTCCAACTGTAGACTCTGAGCGTCAAGTTTGGCTTTCCTCTTTGCACAATTGGCGAGAAACTGTCCAAGCTTGTACATCGTGAAGCAGCCGACCAGGACCACGAGAATCGCGTACACAATCGTCATCAGACCATAGAACATCTGTAGAGCATAAAGCCTCCTAGTAGTTGACTCCGATTGTTGATGACCCATCACCCATGGTGACTGAGTAGCTTTTGTGTCTTCGCTGCTCATTGAGTTCGTTGATGTGCCTGTTCCACTCATCCCGATGCTGGTTCAGGCAGTCGTTACAGGCGCTTTGGCTAGGGCGATCGTAATCGTGTTCGATCTTTGGCGCGTCCTGCTCGATTCGGCGTTGAGCCTGTGGTGGGGAGTTCACATAGACTTGCCCGACAGTGCTTGTATATGTGCGCGGCTCAGATTCCCCTGGATTGATGCGTTCAACGATCACAGGTACATCGGCCACGGCTGCAACTGGTGCGGGAAGGTCTGCAACTGGCACAGGCGCGGACGGGACCACCATACCACCAAACATTATGTTTAACTGGTCGGTGGTGACCCGGATGCTCTCCAACTGCTGTCTCCGGGCTTCCTCTTCGGCGATGACGTTTAGTAGTGGGTCCGGTTGTGGTTTTGGCATGACCACAAGAATCACGGCGAAGAGAGCCACGCATGCGACTAGCAGCTTGCCCCATCCAAACTTCGCGACCTTCTCCACGGTCTCAACCTTCTGCTTCGCATTCTCTTTGGTCTTGCGGAGATTTTCTGGATCGGTGAACTGCCGCCAGTGCGTCTGGAACCATTTCTCGATTGCCTCGGGACTCCAACCACCGTTCGTGAGAACTTTCGTGGCGGCTTCCTTCGCCTGCCGCTCAGCCTCTTGGTTGTACGCGTTGGAGGCACTTTGGCCCCGGTTGCTGAACTTTTCCTCGACTTGAATAATCTTCTCGTC
The DNA here is from genome assembly GCA_955652855.1 of uncultured Chthoniobacterales bacterium. Next base: position 3,958 of record CATPCN010000578.1, read on the forward strand.
GTCCGAGAGATTAGGATCCATCGCGATCTTGGCGCATTCCTCGATGGTCTGTTCGATGGCCTTCGCATTTTTGAGCAGCGTGTTGCCAGCCTCGGTGAAACTCATGCGGCCCTCGCTTTCACTCGTCGAGCGGGACGAGAGGCTCCAATAACGGCTGCAATGGGTGCAACAACCTGAACCGCGTTGCCGAGATAATCCAGCGCGGCGTTCACGTCTCCGACCGTGCCGCGTGCAGGTACGAAGAAGAACATTGCCACGAAGCCTACCACCAGCACGACTGCGAAGTAACCAGCAGCATAGCCGAATGAGAGCAGACGGCGTGAACTATTCTTGATGGCTCCAATGAAATGCAGGAGCGTCCAGAAATTGATGACATAGATCCAGCCGTTCTTAATCAATTGGTCCTTCATGAAGCCTCCCTTACTAGCCCTTGGTCTGCATATTGCCCGTATTCGTAGGAACCTAAATTCGCGCGGGGTTCGGTGTTCGTGTTGCCGCCGCTATTGCTGCTGCCATTGCTCGGACGTTGTGAAATGTTAGGGTGGCCACAATTAACTCCGAGCGTCCCGCAGGCACTTTGGCCATGGACCAGCGCTGTGGACAGTGAAGCAAAAACCACGAAAATCAAGGATTGTCTCATAATTCCTCGCTTTCCCTCCGTTGATCATGTCACA
>CATPCN010000579.1 GCA_955652855.1 uncultured Chthoniobacterales bacterium
ATCCACATATAATTCGCGTTTTTCGCGGTCAGTCCCACGCGACGATTGCCGATTTGGAGCCGCGCGTCCTTGGGATCAATGCGGTCCGCGCCCCAGCATGTCGATGCCGCCTGCCGTGGACTTGAAAATCTCCTTGGAAAAAAGATTGATAAGGCCGGCGATGTTTTCCTTATCGAGATTTGATCCGGCGTAAATCGGCGGGAGTAGTTTTTTGAGTTTTGGGAAAGTTTTTTCCAGCAGTGCAAGGATTTTGTCGAGTTGGATTTTGACATCATCAGCGCGCGCAATCTTGATGATGTTGTCCCAGCGGGCGTCTTCCGGAGCGAGGAAGACCTGCTTGCTGAGATAGTTGTCCGGGTCTTCGCGGATCGAGAGCATAACCCGCTCGTCCGTTGTATGTAGGTCGCTCTGAGGGTCGCCGATCTCTGCGTCAATTTCTGCTCGGCGCTTTTCGTATCGGAGCGAAAGGAAGCGGAGAAAAATGAGTGGCAAAACGTAACGCTTATAGTCGGACGGCTCAATGTTTCCGCGCAGCGCAACCGCGGCGTTCCAAAGTTCCTTGAGGAGTTCGGCGATGCCGCTGTTGCCGTTTTTTTGTTTGTCGAGCGACTTACGTTTCATACGAGCGTCTGCGCCGTTTGTTGCCTATCGCATTTCTGATTTGGGTCTAGGCGAGCAATAAGTGATTAGAGTATAGCCGCATGGTCCCTCAGAAAAAGCGCCGACTTGGCAAAACTTGGCAAACAAATGGGTAATCCGTGCGTTTCGATGCGCGAACATTCGCAATCGATTAGACGAGCAGGTTCGGCGAATTTCCCCTCGTATAATGCATTTTCATAGGTGAAATATTCAGATTTGAATCCCATACTCGCTTTCCGCCAGAGCGGATTTCTAATCTAGTGTTTCCGTTCGACGAAGATCGGTTGCCTCGCCAAAGCGCGAACAGACGCGACTCCCAGCGACCAAGAAAGACGGTGATACCGTCAACATGCCGTCAATGGCCCTCCGATTTCTATCATTCTGAAAAAGTTCTCTCTGATTCCGCCGAGCAGTTAAGCAACTTGATCATTGGGGTTAAGCCCCGCTCTCCTGCTGTTACGCGTTGATGATCAAATACAGCAGCACCGACACAACAATGATCGGAATTATGCAGATCATCAGCACCATGTTATTTCGTGGCCCGCGCTGGATTGGCACGAGATCGTCCGCCTCGATTGTTCGCTCGATCTTCTTCAAATGTCGCAGCACATAAACGAACGCACTGATAACTGCAACGAGCGCGACCACCGCGAGAATTCGAATTGGCAACAGCGCCGGCCGCGCCACCGCGAAAAACGGCGAAACTAAAATCTCGTGGTTCATAGCAATACCTTCGTGCTAGACGATGAGCGCCGCAACCACTTGGGCTCTTTGAAAGACATGTTGCTATATGTCATGCAAACTTGGGGTATTTACATCCGTTCAACATGCGGTGGTTGAGCGGTTAGCCAATCGAATCCGAAATTGAAAGCCATCTCAACGCATCTCTTCCCTCGGTAGCAGGAAGAAAGCGTGCAAGGTGAAGTCCACGCTCCGGTCGGGACCGGGTTTCGCTCGCCAACGAATAAATGTTTTCATTGCCGTTACATCTATTACTCGACCCATGCTTTTTAGAATCTTAACCCCAGCAATGGCACCCTTAGTATCCACCTCCAGCCGATAAAGGCCGGTGAGAGTTAACCAACGGAGTGGCGCTGCAGCGCTTGGTTAGGCCAGACTCGACCTTGGTTTATCTGGGTAGTGGTACGGTTGCGATTTGAGCTGGTATCCGATTTTGCTTGGATTCCTGCGCTTAGAGGTAAATGATTCGGAGAGGAGAATAAATTATGACTAAGTTACGAATCTCTATTGCCGCGACGCTTATGGTGGCTTCGCTGATCTGCACGGTGCTAGCCATACCCCGAGGCCTCACTCGGAAACAGGCGGCCGCTTTAAAGAAGTGTCAGGATGCTTTCTATGAGGAGTATGATAGCTGTATGAGCGCACACTGGATAAGCGAAGCTGGCTGCGAGTACCGGGCCTATGATGTATACACAAGCTGCCTGGATCGCTCAGGTCTCGGGTGGTGGCTCGCGAATCGGCCGCCGCCGTTGCTACCGCACCCGAGCGCGGGCCCGATCAAGCCGGGAAATCCAAAACCGACCCCTCCCAGGGCACCGGTAGGGCCAATTAAGGGAAGTCCGACACCAACTCCAAAGCCGACGCCTCCGAGGGCACCCGTAGGGCCAATTAAGGTAGGTAGTCCGACGCCGACGCCACCAACAATCTTCGCGAAACCGAAAGCGACGCCGACCCCGCACAAAGATCACAAGCACTAACACGATGGCCATGCGGGCTGAGACACCGAAACCGACGCCGAAGCCGACGCCCCCAAAGAAAACTAATGGGTGACACGCAGCGCTGACAAGGCTGACCCAGCTGGTCGAGAACGTGGGAAAGAAGGAAAGCCACGTCCTGGACATCGAGCTGAAGAAATAAGCTGCCCAGGGAGCTGGTGCCACGAGTGCACACGATTCGCAATCAGCGAATCGTTGGCTGGACAATCGTTATCGCGAGACAACCGCGGCCGCTTGCGGCAGTGATCCGTGCTCGAAATCAGACCGGACCGTTGAAACTGGAAAGTCTTCGAAGCGCCCGGAGTTGAGCCTGTCTTCCCGGAAAAACGTCAGGCGATCGATTACGCAGAAAACCGCGCAAGCTTTCGCTCCGGCGAGATTCGCGTTCTTGATTCGGCTGGCAACATCGAACGCGTGATCCCGTTCAGCGAAGCGAATCGAAAACTCTAGCGTCCTTGGTGAGGCGCGACTGTTCCGAGTCGTTAGGCCAATCGAATGCGAAATTGAAAGCATCTCAATGTATACCTTCCCTCGGTAGCATGAAGAAAACGTGCAAGGGGTAGTCCACGTTCCGATCGATCTTAGCGCGCGCGGCGTTTGATTGTCGATTTTACTTTTCGGTTTAGTTTCCAAGCCGTGCCACAGTTTGCATATCGAGCGCGCAACGCGCAGGGCGGTTTGGTGGAAGGCGTATTGAATTGCGCAGACCGAGCGATGGCGATTCGCCAGATCGAGCAACTGCATTACATCCCGGTCCGAATCGATGCCGCGGTCGCCGAGCCGCAAGCCGTGAACGCAACCACGACACAGGCAGCAACGCAGACTTTAAAAATTCCGCACGCACAGCTGCTCGTTTTCACCGAACAGCTCGGCCATTTGTTGCAAGCCGGAATGACGCTGGACGAAAGTCTTTCCGTTCTCGAAAAGCGATTAAAGCAACCGCGCCTGCAACAAATGACGCATGCGTTGCATCAAGCGTTAATTGAGGGTCGCAGTTTTTCGCAAGCGCTGCGCGAGTTCCCGCGCATTTTTCCCCCGCTCTACGTGAACATGGTGGCGGCGGGTGAAGCGAGCGGCGCCCTGCCGGATATTTTGTCGCGATTAGTCGAGCATTTGATGCAGGCTAAAGATTTGCGCGATCGCGTGCAGCAAGCGCTGATTTACCCAGCATTCCTCGCTGTGGCGGGAGCAGGACTGATCACGGCGTTCATCACCTTCATGGTGCCGCAACTCACCGGTTTCATGTCGCAAAATGGCGGCGAGTTGCCGTTGCCGACCCGAATGCTGTTGCGCGTTCATTATCTCATCACGACGTATTGGTGGGTCGGAGTTTTGCTCGCGATCGGCGCGGTGATCGGCTTCCGCGCTTTCGTTCGCACCGATGAAGGACGAATCGCGTGGGACAAATTTCGACTCATGATTCCGGGTTACGGTCGCGTGATTCGACATCGCTATTACGCGCAGTTTTCGCGTACGCTCGGAACGTTGATGGAAAATGGCATCCCGCTTTTGCGAGCGTTTGATCTTGTTACCGAAATCGCGAGCAACCGCTATCTCGAGAAGAAGCTCGCCGAAGTGCGACGCACAGTGATCGACGGCGCGACGCTTTCCGCCGCGCTGAGCGGGCAGAATTTATTTCCCGATTTGTTCACCGACATGATGGCGGTGGGCGAGCAGACCGGACATTTCGCGCGCACGATGCAAACAATCGCCGACGTTTACGAGCGCGAATTGGATCGCACGGTCAAAGTGATCTCGGCGCTGATTCCGCCGGCGATCATCGTGTTGATCGCGCTCATCGTCGGCTTCGTTGTCTACAGCATTCTCTCGGCCGTTTTCGAAATGACGCACAGCTTGCAGTTCCGGCCGCACTGAGTTAGCCTCGGCGCGATTCAAATGCTTTTTCGCGTTCTCGCGTTTGCCCTTCTCCTCCTTGTAACGTCGACGGCGCGCGCGCAGGAAGCTTTCAGCCAGGAGTTGCCGGAATTGCCACCGGCTGATTCGTCCGCACCGCAAAGTGCATGGCTCGATTTGCGCCAAACGACGCCGGCCATGGCGAAGACGCAGAGCGCGCCGCCTTGGGTGGAGTCGGTCAGCCTCGTCCCAGCGCAAACTATCGAGGGTGCAACGCCGCAAACAATTTTCCGCATCCGCTTGTCGCGTCCGCGCGATGATTTTCAAGCACTCTACTTTCGTTTGTTTTTCGATGACAAACCGGAGCAACGCCCGACGCTGGTGGCGTGGGATGAATCTGGTACGCAAGTGCTGCGTTCCGCGCCGCTGGGAAGTGGTGTCGATCTTCCGAGTTCCGATATCGTGATGGTGCCGACGGTCGGTGTTTCCGCCGTTGATGTGGAAGTTCCCGGGGACGGCACAACGGTGCGCGGCGCGTATCTCGATTGGATGACGAGCAGCGAAGTGCTCCATCCGCTCACGGCCGAACCACGAGATCTGATTGCGCAGCCGTTCGCTTCGACGTCGCCGCTGCACGCGCCGGGTCAGGACACCGAGATGTTCGGAACGGTGACCGCTTCGCTTTCCGACGAGACCATCCGGATCGGGCCAAGCCTTTCACAAGGCGCGGCGTTTCAATTTTCCATCGAAGAGCAACCGCTCGTCGCGTTGCTCACCTTCGCAGTGGCCAGTCCGAGAATTGATGCGCCGCCCGAAATTTATGTGAACGGCGAGAGCATTGGCGCAGTCACATTAACGTTGCCGGAATTGGCAGACCCGGCCTATCGCGGCGAAATGGAACCACTCGTTAGGCAAATGAAGTTTCAATACACCGGCTGGCTGCGCGCACAGAAGCTCGTGCCGGCCTCAAGTTTGAAGGTCGGAACGAACGATGTGATCGTGGTGGGCGGAGCGAACACGCCGGCCTCGGCCATTCGCACGACGCAGATTCAACTAAAATATCTCTGGGACAAATCGGATTATCTGCTCACGCCGCAGCATTAAGATCGACATGAAAAAAGGAAGCCGCGGCTTCACGCTGCTCGAGATCATGCTCGTGGTTACGATCATCTCTCTGCTCTTGGGCCTCGCGATCTACAAATTGCGAGGCAATTTGGAAGTGGCCCGTGGCGTTGGCGTGCAGAGCGACGTTCAGAGCATCACGACGCAGCTCAAACTTTACGAAGCCAGAAACGGTTTTATGCCGACGACTGACCAAGGCTTGCAAGCTTTGGTCACAGAACCAACGATTGATCCAAAACCATCGCACTGGACACAGTTGCTGGAATCGGTTCCGAAAGATCCGTGGCATAACGATTACATTTATCTCAATCCTGGCCGGAAACACCCGAACGGTTTCGATCTGTATTCTGCCGGACCGGATCGCCTTCCCGACACGGCGGACGACGACTGGGGCGGGGGAAATTAAGGCCTACTCATTTTCGATCTGAGGCTGGGCCGGATTCGGGGTCGGTAGCGCGCGTGGATTTCGTTGAATCATTCCGCGCGAATGTGGAATCGGCGTCGGCTGCGCAGGCGGCGGCTGTCCGAACCCTTTAACCCCCGGTTGCGGAATGACGATGGGAGTGCCGAGGTTCGGCTGCGGCGGGACGTTGACCACGGGCTGAGCCAGGAGCGCTTGGTTGAAAGTGAGCGTCGCAAATTGTCCATCCTTCGCGATCGTCACCTTCGTCTCGCCCACGCGCTCGGACCATTCAATGTTCGAAATGCTGTAGCCATCGATCGGTTCTTTGGTCGTGAGATATTTTTTGAAACCTTTGTCCGCGCTTGAAGCGATCGTCACCAGAT
>CATPCN010000580.1 GCA_955652855.1 uncultured Chthoniobacterales bacterium
CCATTTTGATTGTCCGCTTGATAACATGCTCTTCGGTTTCAAAGGCGTGACGGGCGACGATTTCAAAGCTGAAGTTGAAAAAGGGGCGAGCGGCGGGGAGATGGCGAAATGGCTCGACACGCATGGCACGCCAAAAACCGAGGACGAAAAACGTCGATGGAGCGAAGAAGTCGAGAAGCAAAATCCTTACGAAGATCCGGAACGCCGCGAGTGGTATATCGAGCAAACGAAACCGCTCGGTCTCGATCCGGCGACGACGCCACTCTTCAACTGGCTGGAAGCCGATGACAAGGCGAGCTACGCAAAAGCGGCGTAATCGCGGAGAATAATTGCCGATCTTGATCGTCGGCGCCGCCATGCTCATGCGCGGGGAAACGGCCTTTTGCATCTCGGGTTATCCGGGTCTGACCATTATTTTTTTCTGGGCGCAGCGGCGGCTGGAATCGTTCTGCTGGTTAACATTCTTTTCTACGACAAATCGAACCGCGATTAGCCGGAGCCGCTTGAAGAGCGCGCGCTGGATTTCGATCATCGGACATCCATTTGTCACGATCCTCTTCCTGATCGCGGTCGAAACGTTTCGTCGCACAAACCCTCAGCAAAACTGGCTCGCGATTGTAGCGACTGCGATCGTGGTTGTCTTGCCGCTGTTTTGGTTCATGCGGCGACACGCTCGCCGCGGACGCTGGAAAAATGTCGATGCATCGGAGCGTTCCGAGCGACCGGCTTTTTATGTAGCCGCCATCATCGCGACGGCAATTCTCGCGATCTGGTTCTTTGCGATGCCCAGCACGCGAACACTCGCACGCGGCGCGATCGGGGTGCTGCTTCTTTTGATTATCGGACGCGCTTGCAACGTGTTTCTAAAAACGTCGTTGTATGTCGCGTTCGCAACCTTCGTCGCTGTAAATTTATTTTATGTCGATTTTAACCTCGGCATCGCTGCTGGAATTTTCGTGCCGCTACTGGCTTGGGCGCGATTAGTGATGACGCGTCACACGATTGTCGAAATCATCGCCGGATTTTGTCTCGGCGCGGTGATTGCGTTGGGCGTGCGATTTTTCTGAATCTGCCTACGGCTCGATCGGCGGGAAGACGTTTTCCGTTTCGCCGACATCGATGCCTTGCCGCAAACGGCTGTGTCGTACGCTGTAGCCGAAATAAATCAGCATCCCGATGGCGAGCCAGATGAAGAACCGGATCCATGTAAGGACCGGCAAGCTAAGCATCAGCGCCACGCAAAAAATGACGCCGAGAATCGGAAAGAGCGGAACGAATGGCACGCGGAATGGCCGCGGACGCGCTGCATTTGTTCGCCGCAAAATGACGACGCCGATGCACACGAGAGAGAACGCAAAGAGCGTCCCGATATTCGTGAGATCAGCGAGCGACCCGATGTCGGTCAGCATGGCCACGCCGCCGACCGCGATGCCGGTCCAAATCGTCGTAATGTGCGGTGTGCGGTAGCGCGGATGAATTCGCGCAAAATATTGCGGCAACAATCCATCGCGCGCCATGGCCATGAAAATGCGCGGCTGGCCGAGCTGAAAAACAAGCAGCACTGAAGTCATGCCGGCCAACGCGCCCGCACTCACGAGCGCTTGGGCCCAAGGCCGGCCGGCAAACGCCGTCGCGACCGCTGCGGAATCTCCGAGATAGACCGTGTATTTCTTGATGCCGGTAAGCACGCCCGACATGAGTATGTAGAGCACGGTGCAAATGATGAGACTGGCGATCATGCCGATGGGCAGATCGCGTTGTGGATTGCGCGTTTCTTCGGCCGTGGTCGACACCGCATCGAAGCCGATGAACGCGAAGAATACGATCGCGCCGCCGCTCATCACGCCGGCGAAACCCGTAGGCATAAAAGGATGCCAGTTCGTCGGGTTCACCAGAAATGCGCCGAAGGAAATAAAGAAAACAACGACCGCGACTTTCGTGATGACGATCCAACTGTTCGTTTTGGCGCTCTCGCGAATGCCGTAAATCAACAAAATGGTAACCGCCGCGACGATGACGAAGGCCGGCAGATTACACACGATCTGATGGCCTGCGATCACAGGCAAAGTTGTCGATGAAAAATCTTGGAGCGTATCTCCACCTTTCGCGATGACGTCGGTGGCCGTTCGATAATCGGTCACCGCCCAGAGTGGAAATTTCAGGCCAAACAAACTTCCGCAAAGCTTCACAAAATAACCCGACCAACCGACCGCCACCGCCATGTTGCCGACCGCGTATTCGAGGATCAAATCCCAACCAATAATCCAGGCAACGATTTCGCCAAGCGTGGCGTAGGAATAAGTATAAGCCGAACCGGAAACCGGAATCATCGACGAAAGTTCCGCGTAACAAAGCGCCGCGAATCCGCAAGCGATTGCCGCTACGACGAAAGAAAACACGACTGCCGGTCCGGCGCCCGGTCGTCCCAGAACAATCGGCGCATGCGTCAGCCACGATTGAATGAAATTAATGACCGGCGTCGTCATTTGCGACGCGGCCGATGTCACGCGTTCGCCGGCCGCGGCCGTGCCGGTGAGCGCGAAAATTCCGGAGCCAATAATCGCGCCGATGCCCAGGCAAGTGAGATCGAACGCGGTGAGCGAACGCTTCATCTGGCGCTCGGGAGCTTGCGCCTCGCGGATCAGATGCTCCGGGCTCTTTGTTTTGAAAAGGTGAGAGGCCATTTTTGCTCGCTCGTTAGGCAAGTGCCTGCATTTGTTCAAATCGTGGCATTGCCCGCGCGGCGAGGTCAATGTTTTGTTTGCGCCGCTTATTTATGTCGATCTTGGCGCGCGTTAAGCTGGAAATTCCAGCATGCCAATAATCATGCCGAGCCTGGGCGCTGCGAATCTGCTGGCCGGCCTGATTTTCGGATCAATCGGGTTTGTTGGCTTCGTTTACGGTAAACGAATGACTCTCTGGAAACCGATGTTCCTCGGTCTCGCGCTCATGATCTTTCCGTACTTTGTCGGCAACACGATCGCCCTTTACGCGATCGGAAGCGTCGGAACAGCGATGTTCTTTTTCGTGCGCGACTAAAATTTGGGTGCACGCGGTTAGCGCCGAACGTCAAGATGGCGCCGCTTATGAAATAGACGCGCGAAATGAAACTTCTTAAGCTCGCGGCGCGATGTCGGACGATTCCACGA
>CATPCN010000581.1 GCA_955652855.1 uncultured Chthoniobacterales bacterium
AGGCGGGACGAATGTTTTGTCCAGTGACATGCCTCATGCGAAACCGTAGCGTAGAAGGCCTCAGCGTCAGTGAACGCCTCAATCGGCGGCATCTGGATGTAGTCGAGTTCCTGCGCATAGTAGGCCTGGCCGCCTCGGTAGCGGATCTCAAACCCCGTGGCCGCGAAGAACGCCTCGGCGTGCTCGATGCGCTGCACGGGCGTGAACTTCGGCTCCGGCTTCACGTAGTATTGCTCGGGCAGTCCCTCGATCTGATCGCAGTTGAACACGGTGTAGCCCTTCAGGAAGTGGATCTCGCGATCGACATCCTCCCCGGCATCGTTCTGCTCGGTCTTCGTGACCGAATTCGCGTAAACGACCAGTGAACCTTTCTCGCCCTTGCGGACGCACGCTTTGAGTTCAAGTGCCTGTTTGAACGTCATCCAGCTTGGTGAGGTGAAGCCCTGCTCGACGGCCGACGCCCACAGCATCAGGATGTTGATGCCGGAATAGGGCATGCCGTTGTGGCGCAACGGGCGCGTGATCCGACCGGTCGCGTTCTCGCCGCTCCACGGTTTGATCCACGGGCGGACGCCCGCCTCCAGGGACGCAACGATTTTCGCGGTGATGCGGGTGTAGATATCCTGCCGTTCTGTATTCTGCATTGTCTGTTCCTCTTTCCTTGCGTCGGGGTTTCTCATGACGCGGGAATTGAAAGGCCGGGCGGATTGAGGGACCTGTCACCGCAGGGAAACGGCCAACACGGGAGGACCGCAGGGACGAAGGGAGCGGGCAGCGCCGTTGACGGGGCACGCCGACCGGCCCATGATCGCGGCACTGTTATGAGAAACCGTGCTGCTAAAGGGAACGGACAAGGTTGCAGGTGCGGCAGAGAACGGGACCGCTAAAACCGCAATCTCGCGGCGTTCCTCGGCGGAACCTCCGCACTGTGTTGGGCAGTGGATGGGCTGCGATTGGCGGATGACGAGCCCTCGCCGGGCGTGACCCGTCAATACTCCGAGGCCAGCATAATCGTCAGAATCCGGAAGCACTGCGAAATGTCCGACGGGTCTTCAGAGCCGAAGGAGCATGAGTCGTCGGCGTAGTAGTCGATCTTCCAGAAGATTTTCCCGACGCCCTCGACATTAAACTCGCAGAAATCGTGTTCGCCGTGCGGATCGTTGTCCTCGGTGAAGCTGTCGAAATTGGAGACCTCTCCCCAGATGCGAAGCTGCGTTTCTGGCGGAAGAGCCGCAATGCCGGATGTGCACACGATTCGACCGGGAACCGGTCGCGGACCGAAAGACGGGATAAAGAACCCCGAACGGAAGAAGTCGTTGAGGGCTGCGATTTCAGCCGCTTTCTGATCGGTCATGGCGTCACCTCGTCGTAGATGGAGCAGATGACGTTATCCAGCAGGATGGCTTGGCCGGTGCAGGCGCGGCCCCAGATGGTCAGGCCGTAAAAGTGGCGTTCGATAACCTCGCCGCGTTCTTCGAGACGGGCGGCAAGCCATTCCGAGACGATCCAGTGTTCGTAGATTTCGTTCTCGTCCGGATCAACGTTGTTTGTTTGACAGAATTCCCGCAGGGATTCTTGCTGCTTGAGGTGGTGCAGATAGGTTCTGGCTAATGTATCCGGCTCATCCTCCGCGCTGAATGGAACATCGTCTTCGTTAAGAAGTTCGCGAAGCCGCTCCGGGGCCAGCGCCCGGATTGCTTCCAGGGCAGGAGTTTCCCAATCATCCTGGCGAAAGAGATGGTGCCACTCGTCGATGTTTTTCGTCCCGATGTCGTAGACCAGGCCCGATACGCAGTAGATGACTTCGCGGTTGACGAAGTCGCCCACGGCTCGCTGATAATCACCGTCAGACCGTTTATCGCGTTTGGTCATGATGTCCGATCCGGTCATGGCGCGCCTCCGTTGATTTCGGCGCTGAAGCGGCCTTCGGCGATGCCATTGCAGGCCGTGAAGTTGATATGCCGGGCAATGCAGAAGTGCCGGAGATCGGTAAGCAGGCTGATGACGGCTTCATCGCAGCCGGGGAATGCGTCGCCCCGTGCCCAGATGGCGGCATTAAGCGCCGAGCGTGCGGTGCCGATGCGATGAGCATTCGGTCTTGGAAGTGCCGGTATCGAACTCGATGACATTCGTGGTTTCCTTTCGTGGTTGAAGTCAGTAGGCGACTGAAATCAGCCGGCCGGAACAGCGGCGGGATCACCGGAGGGAAACGGCCAACACGGATTCTTGGAGCGGGCCGAGCCGTTGATCACCACGCGCGGGCGGCTAAAACAGCCTCAAGACTGACTGAAACGCGAAGGGAGCATCACGGTGAAGACTTCACCGGAAACCGGCGCAAAAAACCACAGTGGACGGCGTCGGCGATTCGCCGGTAGCATGGAGCCTGGAGTCCCGGCATGGATAAAGACGATGATGGGCTTCCCCGGTCGTACAGATGGAACGAAAAACTGGAAGACTGGAACGATGCGATCCACAAGCGCGAGGATAATCTAGGGTTCTGGCTGGGCGTGGTGTTCGTCAGTCCCGTCCTGGCGCTGCTTACATGGCTGAATCGGAGGTTTTCAAACTGGACGGATGACCAGTGGGAGAAACGCCGCCTGAAGCGGAATGAGCGGTTCGAAGAGTGGCGGCGCCGAAATAAACGCTGATCCGGAGCGAGCCGGCATCTTCGCCGTTTGTTCGCTATGATGTTTGCGTGGGGAAATGGTGCACCGTGACCGTGACGGACGGCGACGGCAAGCGGTACAGCGTCGATGTGAATGCCGACAGCTCATACGACGCCGCGCATCTGTACCTGACGCATGTGCGCGGCAATCCGTCCTGCGGCTTTCCGATCCCGACAACCTCAACCGAATTTGAGGTCGTGGCGGCCGGGCGCATTCACCATGTCCAGGGCGCGCGGCTGAAGAAATGGATCGAGAACCGGCGAACGGAATGGAAAGGACCCCGCGGTATGCTTTTCTCTCAAAGACCTATGCTCGGAGATTAACCCGGCGGGTAGAAGATATCGATATAATGGCATCGCGTTCCGTCAAGGAGGCAGGCTTTGGCTGGAAGACTGAGCCGCATCGTCGCCATCTTAAAAAGTGCGCCGCGCCAGATCATCGGGGCTTACAAGAAGGGGCGCGACGATGCTCCCGCCGTCCCGCCGCCGGAGATTCTGCGCAAGCGGCAGGACCCGCCCGCCGGTCCCAAGCCGCCGGGCAAGGATTCACGGCGCAAGTAAGATCGGGCATGTCCTGGACTGCGCTCGTTATGCTTCGCCCCGTGCTTTGCGAATGAGTGTTTCGAACGGTGCGAGTTCGCTAATCGCATCGTTATAGATATCCTCGATTTCGCGGGACTCAATTGCCGTGACCGGCTGTCCTTCTTCGTACAGCAATTTATCGGCGATGCCTTCCAGTAAATCGAAGGCGCGTTCCAGTCCCGCAAGCAGCTCGTAATGGTGATTGCAGGCATGCACGATGAACGCCGCGTTGGCAGCGGTTTCAGCGCTGCTGCCATGAACAGTGACTATTCTCTTCAGATCAGCGCTTTCGATTGGGTAATTGTCCATCGACAGCGTCCGGCTTCTGGGATTGTGTTTGACCTTCCACGGCACGGGTGCGTGGCGGGGCGGTGATTTGTTCTGTTCATCAGCCATCGTCTTTCCTTTGCTGCCGGGTTTCCCTAAAGCCGAGGGGTCACGGAAATCCCCTCGGCGCAGAGGGCGACAGCAAAAGGCGGTGCAGGATGGAGATAAGAGCTTCGTCCGTTCACGCGATGGCCCGCCGCGTATTGACGGGCCATCTGGCGAAAGAATGTCAGGCGGCTTTGCGTAGCGGTGCGGGCAGCCAGCCGGTTTCAGCCACCTGGCGTTCCGCGATTGTGGCAAGATCACCTTTCTTGGCTTTGGTCCACGCCGGTGCGATGTCGCCCTTGGCCTCGGTGAGGGCTTCGAGGATGCCGGTTTTGCTGACCTTGGCGAAGTAGTTCTCGGCGGTCGGCGTAAACCACGCGGTCATGTCGAGTTTCAGCGTGGCGGCAAGCCTGTCGGCGTGGGCGAACCGATGATCGTCCGCGCTGTCGCGTTTCGTCCGGACGGCATTGACGCTGCGCGCCATGCAGAAGGCAAGAAGGGCGAGAAGGACCTGCTGATCCTGCTCAAGGCACCATGTCCACAAGGCGTCAGGTGAACCGGGGATTCTGCTGCCCCAGGTTTCATCGGCAGAGGCGATGGCATCGAAAGCCTTGGTGCCCTGGACATCGTGCAGGGATTTGGTGGTGGCGAAGATCTGCAGGCAGTAATTCCCCGATGCAGTGTCCAGGAGCACTTGCGCTGCGAGAGTATGAACGAGTGCTGCCAGGGCGATATCAGGACGGTTGATGAGTTCCGCGCTAATGGCCGCTGTCCGGTGGAGCGTCAGGCTTTCGATCAGGGAAGCGGGGAGGGTGGATGTCTCCGCAACCTCGACCGTTTCCACCGAGCCGTCGTCATTGATGTGCTCGACGGTCTTGGTGGCGGCAGCCTTCTTCGGGCGATCCGCCGGCAGGACGAATCCGCGGTCGATATCGGGTTTGCCGTTGTAGTCGATGCGGACAACCGCGCCGGCGATGGCCAGGGTTTCAGGAAGCCAGACATCCGCGCGGGTCTCGTTGATCGCGTCGATGCGCTTCGAGATTTCGCGCAGGCGTTCCGGATATTCGGCCTCCGGATCGTCGTTGGCATCCCAGGCGGTCTCAAGCGCCTCGTATTCCTGCTCAAGTGCTGCGAGTTCTTTCGCCAGCTTCGGGGTGAGGGGAGCCATGTCGGGATGCATCCGCGTGCAGTGGGACCATTCGGAGTGATCCTGCTCAAGCCGGAGTTCAACCCATTTCCAGCCCTCCTTGCGCAGACCGTCAGCGGCTTTTTGGAGTTTGGCGAGAGCGAGAGTTTGCAGAAGGTCCTGGTCGAGGATGAAGACGCCTTCGTCATCCTGGGCGAAGAGATCGCGGCGGACCTGTCCACCGACTTTCTCGTAGGCCTTCAAGGTGACGAATTTGACGACCTTGTGCGACGCGGGGATTTCACCGTCGGTCAATGCACGGCGGATGGAGCGGGGATCGTCGTCCATGTTGCGCAGGACCTTCAGGAGTTTTTCCTGCGCCTTGTGGTCGTCGGTGATTGCGAACGCCATGACCTGTTCAAGATCGAGCTTGCCGTCGCGGTAAGCGGCGAGGATGACCGGGCTCACGCGGGCGAGTTTCAGGCGCTTGCTGACCACGGCTTCGGTGACACCGAAACGCGCTGCGACATCGGCGGCGCTGAGCCCCTTGTCGCTGAGATCGCGGAAGGCCTCGAATTCATCGGCGGGGTGCATCGATTCCCGCACGGTGTTCTCGGCCAGGCTGATTTCCGCGGCGTCGGCATCGTCGGCGACGAGCTGACAGGGCACCGGGTAGTCGGCGGCAATCTTGCCGCATTCGACAAGGGATTGCAGGGCCTGAAGCCTGCGGCCTCCGGCAACGACGGCGAATTTGCCCTTCTTGCCATTGCGGACGACAAGAGATTGCAGCAGGCCATGCGCAGCGATGGATGCGGACAGTTCTGCGAGGGCCGTATCAGCATTGGCAGTCTTGCGGACGTTGACGTCCCAGACGGTGAGATTATTCAACGGTATGGATGTGGTGTAATTCATTACGTTCTCCTTGGTTAAGTGGTTTTTCACAACGCGAAGGAGAGAGCCGGTCGATTGAGCCGTACGAGTCAACCAAGATGGTCTGTCGTTATGGGCGGGGACCCGGAACGCAACCATCTCTGGGAATTGACGCGAAGGCGCGACCGGCTACAATTGCGAGATAAACGAAAAACCATATGTTCTATTGATCGTAAAGGCCATATCCTCAAGGCAGGGAGGAATCCGAATGGAGCCAGCGGCTAAGACAGCGAGCAGTACGACTCTGGACCTCGAAGATGACGCGACCTACAAGACGCTTTTCGGGTACGCTGGCAGAATCGGAAAACTGCTAACGGCACCTACAGTTCTTGCAAATCCCGATCTCGCGGGTTCCCTCGATGATTTCCTCGGGGCCGTCTATGCCTTGATTCAGGCAAGGCATCACAAATTCACGGACAGGGCGGGCCGTCCGATCGACATCAAGCCCGTCACGCAACGCGCTGTACAAATAGCCAAAGGAAAAGTACGGACGAACGGGCAATGGATCGCGGGGTTTTATTTCAACAACGCCCTTTTTCGTACGGCGGCCGTCTATCACCGCATCCTGAAGATAGTCGTGGGGAAACAAAAGGCCTACGTTCCTGAGCTTCTGCCCGACGCTCGAAAGTGCTACCCTCGCTGGACATGCGCCAAGCTCGACAAGGTTCACAGCCAGGTCAACGACCTGAAGCATACACCCCGCGGTGTGCACGACCAGCGAACGGTTACGTATGACGACGCCGTCGCCGCCATAGGTGAGCTACTTGATTTGATCGAAGCGTGGACGGCCGCAACTGCACCGACAACGTCAAAGCCATTAAGAACGCAAACACCTGCATCTGGTCACGGGGAGGCACCTGAAGAATGCTTCACGTAATCAGCGAAATATCGCTTGGAGAGCTGCTGCGCTGCTAGAAGGGCAGCGGGGGGAAGATGTGTCGCGAGGATGTCGCGATATTTGGGCGCGTTGTTCTCCCCCTGAGCAGCGGCTACGCTGTCCCAGGCATATGCTTCCTGATAATCTTGCGGCACACCCTGGCCGCGGGCGTACATAACGCCGAGGTTGTACTGTGCCTCGGCATTGCCCTGTTCAGCCGCCTTGCGGCACCACTTCACTGCTTCGGCGTAATCCTGCGGCACACCCTGGCCGTTGGCGTATTTGAGGCTGAGATTGTTCTGCGCTTTTGCATCGCCCTGTGCGGCGACCTTGCTGTACCACTTGATCGCCTCTGCATAATCCTGCGGCACACCCTGACCGTTGTCGTACATAAGACCGATACTATATTGCGCTTGAGCATTGCCTCCCATGGCGGCTTTTTGGTACCAGTTCATCGCCTCGGCGTAATCCTGCGGCACGCCGTTGCCGTTGTAATACATCGTGCCGAGATAGAGCTGCGCGTAAGCGTTATCCTGCGCGGCGGCTTTCCGGTACCACTGCAGCGCCTCGGTATAGTTCTGAGGCACGCCCTGGCCATTTTCATACATGAGGCCGAGATAGTTCTGGGCGTCAGCGTTGTCCTGGTCGGCAGCCTTGCGGAACCACTTCCTGGCTTCGGCATAGTCCTGCGGCACGGACCAGCCGTTGAAGTACATGAAGCCAAGAGAGTACTGGGCGTCAACATCGCCCTTCTGGGCCTTCTCGGTTAGTTTTTGTACATCGTTCTGCGATAGCGTCTGCGGTTTTGGCGTGTTTTGTGCCGTAGCGGCAGCGGGCCAGATGCCTATGGTGATGATTAGGAGCGCGATCAGGATGAAAGGACGCACGCGTGCCTCGCTGGCAAGGGATTGAAGCTCGTCGCAGCTTGCACGGGTCACATTGACGGGTCAAGTTTTTGATCGCTGCTGAAACCCTGCTCTCCTGGCGCGAGGGATCGTCACCGCATGGCCGAGACGACGTGCAACGGCGGCTCGGGAAGTCGCGCCGAAGCCCAAAAGCGAAGGCGGACGCCCAGAGCCCGACGGGCCGCAACCGGCCGGGGCGCAATACCCCATTAACGGTTTTTTCAACCTTGGGGCATAGTCTGGATCTAGATACAACTTACGCGCGTGTTCACACGATATCTAAAACGCGGGGTTGAGCGATAAGGCCGGGAGAAGGCGATGCGGGGATCTTACGGGAGCAGAGCCGGGCGTGTATCCATCAAGGTGCATTTCAACCAGCTTGCCCTGTTCACCGACGATCCCACAAGCGATCCCCCGGACTCAGGCCCACCCACCATAGCGGAGATTGCCCATGACGGAAACGATGCACAGGACCGCGCTCGGCGAGAAGATCCTCAATCACTGGCGGGACCACTGCCCGGGACCGAGCCTTCTGGAGCAGCTCCTTGTCGAGTTAAGTCCAGGCTTCTTCAAAGCGACCGAAGATCCCTTTGAAGGAGGATGATCTGATCCTCCGAAAATTTGGGAAAGTACAGTTTTAGTACTTGGCGCGCCATGGCGCTGTCTCCGGACTTGGCCGCGGTCTTAACAATATCCCGTTCCTTCTCGCTAAGGGAAAGGTATTCATCCAAATAAATCATCAGTGTATCGTTGACATTCATCACTTCAGTTACTCGGTTGAAGTTCGTCTGGTGGTCCAACACAGGAATAGACGCGTCTACGACGTTATTTCCGTCGAATTGATTTCACCGGCCGATGTAGCCCGGACGTTGCCACGGTTCTGCGCGCAGTTGTTTAACCAGATCAATGGGTCCGTGGGCGAAGCTCGCACGGAATATGTTTTTTATCCCAATCCATCCGCCATAGGCCTTTAGAAACCCCTGCGGGATCGTCACCTATAACTCTGAATAAAGCCGTAACATCAACATCCCGGGAAAAGTACAATTCCCCCTAAAGGATCAAGCTCCAGGAATAACCGTGGTCCTCATATTTAGGCAATCTCACATTGGCTGGATCACTCAAGCGAATGATCTCGTTTTGCACCTCTTCGAGAACGGACCGGGATGATGAGTGGGATTCACCTTTATCTATCTTGTCGATATTTCCGCTTCCATCCGCGTGGATTTCAACACGAACACCGTTCACTTTGATCACGACATCGCCAAAATGTTCTCCTAGATCAATCTCCTTAACGGGTACATCTTCATTCATGTTTCTTTTCCTCCTTTGGTGCAGCCATACTTTTCTCCGTCAGCGATAGCTAAAAGTTGCGGGCCTCTGTAGCAGAAGGCATTGTTCAGGTTGGTTATGTTGATCGGAAGTTCCGCCAGACATAAAACATAACCTCAAACACTCAAGTTTTAGGCTGTTTCAGCTGGGCCGTATCGGGCAGTCGAGAAACAAGCGGAAATCGTTTCTACCGTCGGAGGCACTCAGCGTTGAGGGACTATCCCACAATAATATTCGACACGTCAAATCTTATTTCCAGAATGGAAGTTAGCGCATCCGGGCTGCATCGACGGAGATTTCATCATCCTGTCCGACGGAATCAAAGCCGCTGGTCCGTCTGATCAAAGGGACAGTCTATATCCGCGATTCTCACATGACAGGGGATGACAATAAACAGAAAAGTGAAACTCTCATCGCGGGGCAATACAGCCGTCGCTATGATGCTGGAAATCGCCCAGAAAGGGCAGGAAAAGCCGGTTAGCGTATCGGCTATCGCTCCCATGATCGGAATTTCCCGCTCATACTATGAACAGCTTGCCGCTTATCTGCGTCAGCGAGGCATTATTAGAGGGTACAGGGGTCGACTCGGCGGCTACAGGCTGGCGAAGCCGGCTTACGATATTTCCATCCTAGACATACTTCTGTCCGTGAAGACCAATACCAGCGAGAGTAGCGGGGGGCAGTCAAACCAGTCTTTTGAAGACCCGCAAGGCCAAGACCTGTGGAACCAGCTGGAGAGATGCCACTACCTCCTTCTCCAACACATATCGCTTGCCGATGTCCTGAATGACGACTTGAACCATCACCCTCTCTTCAAGAAAATATTCACAGTCCTGGCCTGATTGCAGGAGAACACCGAAAAACCGCACAGCGGGAGCTGTACGGTTTTTCAGCAGAAGGGCGGGTAGTGGGGTCGTTAGTTAGGGCGTCATCTTCACAATCAGGTCGCGAATGATCCTCCTTGGCGAAGCACCCTGATCGGAAATCTAGAATTCAGTAATGTCACCTATACGGTGGATGTCGTGGTTGTTTTCGAGTTATCTGAATAGGTGATCGTAGTCGTTTTCGTATGACCGTTTGTGGAACTGTGCCTGCTTACTTCGGTCTTGTTAGACGATGATCCACTGGAGCTGCTCTTGGCGCCACCGCCCGATTGATTTCCCGATCCAGATGCGCCCCCGCTTTGGCTCGTGTTGCCGGCACCGGCACCCCCGGGCGGCTGAGGTAGGTTCTGCGCGAATTGTGAGTCACTGACGCTGCCGGTATTTTTGGGATCAAGCTTCGAGAAGAGCACGTCCGCCGCCTGTTTCGTACCGCCCGCTTTGGTTACGGCTGTTTCAAGATCAGCTTTCGTAATCGTACCCTTACCAGTGGTATCAATCTGGTTGAACAGCGCCTGCGCCAGATCGGTGCTTGAACCCTGACTTGACGCAGCAGTGCCGGAGGGTTGGGAAGACTGCAGAAGTTTCAGTAAAGCCTTCAGCGCGTTCTGTACGGCGCTTCCGGTGTTTGAAGGATTGTAATATGACGACGCGGTTGTGTTTGTAACACTATTGACCATTGGAAATTCCTCTCCCAAGAAGTTGTCCTGATAACCGATAAAGACCTACGCTGCAGCGGTTTGAGTTTGCTGGCCGCCCTGACTGGAAATCAAGGAGTTCAGGAATTCGCTGCGAAGCTGG
>CATPCN010000582.1 GCA_955652855.1 uncultured Chthoniobacterales bacterium
CGCGAGCTTTTCCATGAGCGTCCTCTGGCCGGTCTTCGGATCTTGATCTTGAATGGCCGTTTCCCCCCATCCGCTGAATGGATGGATACAGGTTAATGATAGCGCAAGTACCGATTATCCCGAACCTGACTACTTGGTGGTTCCGAGAAGCCGCCCTACGGGACCATGTCGATGGCTTCAGTGCCTAGCGCCCTACGGATTCGGCGCAAGCACTGTTTGGAATGGTCCCTGAGATCACACTCGCGCAAGCGCACCACACGGAACCCTGAAGCGCGGAGCCTTCGGCTAACTAAAGAGTCCCGGATGAGATTGCGCGCGATCTTCGCCTTCCAATAAGCCGTATTCGTCTTTGGAATATGTCCACATTTCGAACAGCCGTGCCAAAAGCAGCCGTCCACGAAAATCGCGACACGATTCGATTTGAACAGAAGATCCGGCTTTCCCAAGACGTGAAGTTGGTGTAACCGCCACCCCCGAATCCGGTTCTTTCTTAGCAACGTGACGAGTCGGATCTCGGTTGTTTGGTTGCCATGTGAGCGTATCGCCCGCATGTTCTTGCTCCGGTTCTCGGCGGGTTTATTGAACGGAGGAAGTGACATGCCCGAATCCGGCTCCCGCTAAAATCGTGTAAAGGACATCGGTGTTGTGAGGGGTGCAAGATCACTAAGCCCAAGAGGAACGAATTCTGCATGACAGGCGTTTTGCATTACGCCCTCATCGATGTAATCGTTATAGAGTACGCAGTGTAGGTGTGTTCCCTCAGCCCGCGCGTGAGAATGGCGCTTCAAGCTTTGCTTTGCTCTTCCGACCGATTTGAATCCTTCGGCACGATTATAAGTGGAATTCTTGCATTGGATCGAGACGATAGCACGGAACGGGAACGCTCCCAATGGTGGGAACCACAGAATGTCAAATCCACCATCCTTGTCGTTTCCGACTAGAACTCCGGGTTCGAAGCCGCACTCTTTGATGAGATACGCAGTGAACTGCTTGCGAGTTCTGTGCTTCGTTCTCGGCGAACCCACCCTACGTAGAATTCCCGTTAGCCGTCTCGCAACGTGCTTCGATATCGCCACCTCGAAATCTCTGGATCCTTTGGGGACGCCCCTCCGGTTCTCGGAATCCGAGACAAAATCTATATATTCGCGATTGATTGCCGCCGCGTGACCAGTCGTTATGTCATAGGCGAACGGCAATTCAGAACCGCGGGCCTCGAAATGCTTGCGGAGATAAGTCAGGGCCTTAGTGACCGCCGGTATGGTAGCAGTTTCTTTGAACCAGCGTTTGACACTATCCAGTGTCACGGGGGAGAAATCATCATTGATCAGCACAGACTCTTCTTGCCCGCTGAGCTCGATACAAATCTCCTCAAATAAGTCGAAGGCTGGGTTGCGGGTCATTAATAGATTACTTCCTTAGCTTTCTGCTGAATTCCTCCGTGACCCTGAGAATCTTGGCAGAGTCATCGTTTCCAGGTGACAGCATTTTGATTTTCTGGAAAAGCTTCTCTAGCTGACGAACAAGATGCCCAAGTGTTTCTTGCTTCGATTCGACGTAGAGAGCTGCCTCCTCAAGCGTTGCACCTCTTTCGAGTCTATGCGCGGCCTCCTGCGAACCGAGAACCCTACTCAAAGCAGAAAGTTGTCTAGTGTCTGTGACTCGTCGTTTCTTGCCATACAGGAATTGTGTCAGGTATCGCAACTTGACGGGATTAAAGCTCTTGATCCGCATGGCGTGGCGGTCAACGTCGAGTTGGATATACGCCCTAATCTTCGATCGGCCGAAGGATTCCGCGAGAGACCAAAAGTCTTCAGCGTTTACCTTCTTAAAGGTTCCCTTCGCCGCCTTGGTTAGACGGTAGGGAATGAGGTAGCGTGTGGCCTCTTGCTTCTTTATATTGAGCTCTCTTAGGACTTGCATCAGGTCCCTCTTGGAGCTCACCCGCTTATCGAGAAACATCGCTTTGCTCACGGGAGGCCAATCACGAAAGCCGAAAAGGTGTTTAACGCCGAGATACCTGAGCACCTCCTCGCTGTCTCCATCGTGCGCACCTTTGGGAAATACGAGGACCGGAAGCTTCTTCAAGCGATTGGTGACTGATGCCGAGTACTTCCCTTCGGAGAGGACTGCCATTACCGCAGCCAAGCGGCGATTGCCCTCGATTACCACGAATTTATCGTCGACCCGTCGGACAACGAGTGGCTCGTAGGGAAGGAATCCATTCTCGACCATTGAGCCTACGAGATTCAAGGCGTAGTGGGGTGGCCCGTTAAGGTATTTCAGGATTTGTTCCTGGTTCTTGTGCCTCGCGACACCTCCGAGACGTGGGTTCCCCGGATCGAAGCGCAGTTTCTCAACCGGAACCCTCATGTACCGGGCTTGGTTCGTGCCTGTGGGAAGCTTTAGTGCCACATCTGTCACGCTAGTCCAAAATTTCGGTAATCTGTCGGACGACTGCCTCAAACAGCGGAGGTGGCACCGCGTTCCCAATCATCCGGAATCGCTCACGCACCGTGCCGCGGTTCCAAATGAAAGACGGAGGGAAGCCCTGTAGCCGAGCGCACTCTCGGTATGAGAGCCTCCTGGCACGTCCATCGCGCGTAAAGCACCAATGGTCCGTATCTATTCGCCTAAGAGGCGGGCTTATCGGGTGCAGCGGTACGTGCCGCCAATGCCCAACTATGCACGGGCTTGGTTGCTTCCATGTGTGCCTTCGGTTCCGCGAGAGATAGTACCAGTGAAAGGGCTCTTCGTTGAACTCGCCCTTGGGCCACCTTGGCATGCCATGGATGGCGTCGAACTGAGTCGCGTAGGGGTGCTCCGTATGAGGACCGTGCGTCGGGTCGGGAAACGCGAAGTCTGCCTGGACATCCGAGCGAACCCCTACCAGGAACACGCGGCGGCGGCCCTGAGGAACTCCAAAGTCCCTGGCATTCAACACCCGCCAACTCACTGTGTAACCCGCGAGCCTGAATCTACAAAGTTGATTCTCTAACAGCTGTCGATTTGACCCGTAAGCCATCCCATTCACATTTTCAACTACGAAAACGTTCGGTCGTACGATCCTCAGAACCCGGTCAAATTGTCTGTAAAGGAAGTTGATCGACTCGTCGGGGTCGCGCCGGCCACCTTGGCTGTAGCCCTGGCACGGATAACAACCCGACAGAAGATCGACCGTCGGAAATTGGTCGAAGTCGCGTATATCGCCTTCGTGCATTTTAGGATTCGGAATGTTGTCACGGTAGGTTTGGCAAGCAGCGTCCCAGACATCGTTCGCCCAAACCACATCGAACCCGGATCGCACGAGGGCGAGGTCCGAACCTCCGCAACCGGAAAAGAGCGAGATTGCCTTTTTCTTCCGCGAGTTTTGAGTGGTCAAAATTTACGACTGTCGACGGCAGCCCAACAGTAAAATCACAAGTTTAGTATATCTAAACCACAGTTGCAATGATTCTACAACACAATTCGACCAGACGGCCGGGGGTCCGTAAAGTCAAAATTAACGTCTGACGTCTTTTTCGGGAACTGACCGATCAATTATTATTTCGGACCGGCGCGGGCCTTAGAC
>CATPCN010000583.1 GCA_955652855.1 uncultured Chthoniobacterales bacterium
CCTTCATGCCCTCGGTGGATGGCATAACAACGGCTGGCGCGGGCCTATCCCCTCGGCGAGTGAGAAAGATTGGCAGAAGCTAAGACTTGCCTGTCGGTATCACCCGGAGGCTTTTTGGTCCTACAAGGACAGGTTGGGCCGGTGCTGGACGAGGTATCGGCTGAACTGGCCGGTGCCGGATGTCGCGCCGGAATTTCGAGCTCTGTCGAGAGATCGGGATGTAGATTGCACCGAGGTCAAGACGCTTCCGTCACGGTGAGCTCAACCGATGTTTGCACGAATCAGTTGGACAGACGGGATGTCGCGCGACGTCCTCGAAGAGGGCTTCCTCGATTTCGAGTCTGCGCGCGAGTATGAGTTCTGGTTC
This sequence comes from uncultured Chthoniobacterales bacterium, assembly GCA_955652855.1. Next base: position 368 of record CATPCN010000583.1, read on the forward strand.
GGACGATCACTCGTTTGGACGAGTGAAGCGGAGCACGAGCTTTCGCTCAACGTGTCCGTGATGGTTGATTCGATCGCCGTAGTCGGCAGGCGGCACGAGGCGCGAAGAAACTCACGCGTCGGATACACCGAACCATTCGCATATTCCGGAAGCGCCTTCCTAGGGGCTACGCTTGGTCGGCTCCTCGGAAAATGCCGAACACCGGAACTTCAGAAACCGATCCTCACCCACGTTTCCGTGTCCGCCTTTGAGCGCTCAGAAATCCTTGACCGATTGGTAGCCAGGCTGTTTCTCCCGCAGGGATACGATGTGACGTGGGAAGAAGTTGGTGGCGGGGTTTCCAAGCTGCGCCTCGTCGCACGCAAAGCGTCGGACTCTCTGCTGCAGGAGTTGTCGGCCCTCTTTACGGTCTTGGACCGCCGGACAGGTTGGATTGCGGACCCACTTGAAGGGGACGCGATGCACCGACCCAAATGGCTCCGAGGGCATCCCGCAGAAGAGGGGATTCTGGAAGCTCTCCGCGGTCACCATGTTCCGCTCCGCCGACTGCTGCCGATAGAGTCATCGTTTCGAACGAACCATCCGATCATCGCGCCCGGAATGTCTTTGGAGCCAGTTCCGGTCAACTCCGAGCTATCAAGCGAGCTCATTTCGAAGATCGTTCTTGTTCCGTCGCAAATAGAGGGTGGAAGCCATGCCTGGGGCCACTTCAATGTTGATACCAGATGGTTACTGTATTTGCCGCCCGGTATGGTTTCGATTCAGAATCAGGTTGGCTACGACCTCGAGAGCCCGCACGATGCGCTCGCATACTATCGCGACCAAAGGATTGCTCGAGCAGTTGTGGAGTTCAAGCATATGGGCTCACGCGGCATCGTGGTTTTATGTCGTAACGAAGAAGCGGCCCTAAAGAGATTTGGCGTAGAGGGTCAGGTCGGCTGTGTCTATACCCGGAACGGTCGGGCATTTTTTTCAAACCCTAGAGAGGAGGCCTTCTTCCTCGCGCGTTTGCGTAGGACACTCGATCAAAGCGCGTTTTGGGATCGATTTCGAACGAACTGGGTCTGCTTTGACGGTGAGATCCTTCCTTGGTCTTTCAAAGCCGATGCCCTTGAGAAGTCTCACGACCCAATGCTTTGCACAATCGGAGAGGTGGTTCTTCATGAGACGAACCGCGCGGTAGACGAGGGTGCTTCTGGTCCGCTGTGGGACTACTGGCTAAGGAAACTGGATCAGCGATCAGAGGCGCTTCTACTTTATCGGGCACATCACTCTCGGTTGCGAGAGCAACCCCACGATGTTGAGAGTCTCCAATTTGCGCCATTTCACCTGATCGCCACTGAGGGCAGGTCCTACTTCCAGAGAAGCCATCACTGGCACATGGAAGTTCTCACGCGATTGGGCCGTAGAAGCGATGGCTTTTTCCTCAGCACTCCATTTCGCACCATGAGCTTGAAAGGCGACGGTGCTTGGCGAGAAATCACGGAGTGGTGGCGTGAGCTCGCCGCCTCTGGCGCGGAAGGTCTGGTCGTAAAGCCCATGCATTTCATTCCTCGTGGTAGGCGGGGACTCTGTCAGCCGGCGATAAAATGCCGCACGCCGGCGCATCTTCGCTTGGTATATGGACCAGGCTACGAAGTGAAAGAAAATATTGAACAGTTAAGGGCACGGCGGGCACTGATAAACCGCAGAAACAAACATCGCCGAGTCCTTCGGCAGTTCGCCTTAGGGATCGAGGCGGTGCAAAGGTTTGTCGCCGGCCGCCGCCTTCCGGAGGTCCATGAATGCCTGATCGGGGTCGTCGCACTGGAAACTGCTCCGGCGACCGAGCCTCCGTGATTCGGTTCCGGCCCGCGCGCGCTTGCAAGGCGCTGCGCCGACTCTGACTAGTGTCAAAGCTAGTTACATTTCCTTACCTCCGATCTGGGCGAGGTTAAACCACCCGGACATCCCAGTTCATCCGTCTCCGCTCGATTATGCAGCAGCTTCCGCACGCGACATCGTTCGTGGCTGTTGCCCTTTGGGGCGGGGATACAAACGAAGAATGATGGAACCTTTATGGCACCCACAAAAGACGATGGACGGGTTGATATTGATAAGCAGAAGAAAGAAGAAAAGTTCATTACGTTCGAACTTTTTGACTTTGTCTTGCTGATGTTGATGGGCCTCTGCGAGCAATTCCACCGAGTGGAAAACGGAAAGTGGTTAGTGAGCATGCGGCATAAGACGTGGCTTCGATTAACCAACGGCGTACACTAGGAGGGCTTATGGACGATAAGAAATGTCCGAAGTGTCGTAACAACTACTGGGCCGGTCGTAACGATCAAAAAAAGATTGTAATGAGACGGCTCACGTGGATGGCTGCAGGATTCG
>CATPCN010000584.1 GCA_955652855.1 uncultured Chthoniobacterales bacterium
CCAGGGCATTCGTGGGCTTGAACGTGAGCACCATGGCCGGGCCATCCGGAATGGGCGTCGCGTTCAGGCCGGCCCCAACCGCCACCAATTTGCCGGATGATGCCGACACGGTGAGAGACTTCCCTGAGCTCTTCAGCGCGTCGCCCGCCGACGAGGAAACATACGTGAGCATTGCGGGATCCCAAGTAAACAGATCCTGAATGCCCGTGATCTCCCGCCCCTTGCCGGCCAACATCACCTGAACATCGACCGTTGCGCCCGCTGTGGCGACCGCGTCCGAGGGTGTCAGCGACGGCGTATTGACGGGTGGTTGCGCGACCCCGGTGAAGTTCACTGTCTGATTGGATCCCAACGCTTTAATAGAAGCGGCGGCCGGGGTAAACGTGTAGCCGGGCTTGGATGGGGAAATTGTGTAGTCGCCCGACGGCAGACCAGCGAATTGATAGCTTCCATCCGACCCTGTGGCCGCAGTCGCCGCCTTCACGCCCCCCAGAGCGAGCGCCACCCCCGCCAATGGACTTGCGTCGGAGGCACTGACGCGCCCGGAGAGGGTGTACGTCGGCTGCGTCACAACCCGCGCCACGAAGTTGAAGACCGCGTCGGCATTGAGCGCCGAAGCCGCCTGGCTCGGGGGTGTGAACGTGTAGCCGTTCATCGACGGCGTGACGGTGTAGCTGCCCGCCGGAAGGCTCTTGAACGCGAAGACACCCGCTTCGGTTGTGGTTGCCGTCGTCGTCTGACCACCGCTCAGCGACACTGTGGCGCCGCCGAGAGGCTTGCCAGCCGAATCCACTACCGTTCCAGAGATGGTGAACGTGGCCGGCGTTGTGAGTGTATAGATCGGGTGCACATGCATCGAGGAACTCATCGTGAGCGTGAGCGAAGTGGCGGTGGTGAGGGTCACGCCGCGATCATCCGCCCAAGATCGGAACGCGTTTTGACCGTAAGAAGGCTCGGCGCCGAGCGTGACGCGATCGCCCTGATTAAACGTGCGGACGAAAGTGCCGGAGCCGTTCGACCTGCCGGTGACGTCCGCGTGATCCAGTGTGATCGCGGGCAGACTGCCATCCGTGGAGTCCACAAAGAGCTTCACCTGGTTGGACGTGTTGCGGGAAAAATCCACCGTAACGCCGATCTGTAGAGTAGCGATTTGCGCGTTCAGACTGGAGGGATCTTGCGTCTTGGTCAGCGTGACGACGGCGTCCGCGCCGGGCCGCGCAAACAGGGTGAGCGGCGTAATGCGGGGATCTGTCGAGCTGGTAATGCCAAGCAGGCTCTGCAGTAGAGAGAGACCAGCGACGCTGTAACTCTCCTGCGAAAGTGGACCGCTCGGCACGTTGTACACCGCGCCCCATGAGAAGGGCTGCGAGGAGCGGTCATCTCCAAAGTAGAACCGGTAGGTATGTCCGTTGAGTGTTTCGGTGGATTGGCCGCGGTGGTTGACCACCACCCGGACCCTTGCCACCGAACCGATCGAGCCGGAGGTCTGCACCGTCATCTGGCTGATACTCAGGTCGGCGATGTGCCGGTTGTCCTCGTTGGGCAAACCGGCGATGCGAGGTGACAGATCGATCGTGACTTGGCCCGTACCGTTGAGAGTCTGGAGTTCTGCGGGAGTGAGTGAGAAGTAAAAGGGTAGCGATCGCTCAGGCGGCTGCGTCTGCAACTGGGTCAGCGCCGTGTTGACGATCTGTCGCACCGAATCCAGGTACACCGATTTGATCCCGGCCAGGCTGGCCGGACTGACCGGATAGCCGTCCGTCGCAATCACGTCCAGGATCTTGCTGATGACACTGTCCAGATTCAGGTCACCGGGGTATGCCCGAAGGAATCGATAAGCGTAGGCGGTTGCCAGGAAGTACTGGAAGTTCAACAGCCGGTCACGTGCTCTCAGTTCCATGTCCTTCAGGTAGCCGACGGCCGCATGGTCGAACTGGCCGGCGCTCGCCGTAAGCGATTGCTGCAGTCCGGCGATGGAGGCCAGATCGCTGGCGATCGACGCCTCGTTTGTCGAGATGAGTTGCAGGGTGTTAGTAACAGCCTGCGCGAACACCTGCTTCTGCGATTGCAGGTCGGAGACCTGCTGGATCAGATCGTTCAGCTCACCGTCCTGCGCCTTGATCCGGTCGAACTCGGCTTTCACGTCCGCGTCGGAGATCTGCATCCCCGAAACGTACTGCATGGTGTCCTGGATCAGCTTGGAGTGCGCGCTGACGGCACCCTGCATCTGCTGTCCGAACGCCTTGGCGTTGCTGAAGCTGCGGAAGTCCACCGACTTCAGAAAATCGTCAAAGTTCTGCTCGGACTTGGTCCAGGTATCGCCCGAGAACAACCCGCTGATATCGGGTGCGTTCTTGATCGAAGAAAGGGGCTGATTCGGGTCGATGGTGGTGACGAAGTTCAAACCTTGTCCGATCAGGCCGAGTGCCGGCTGGTAAGCAGGCACGGTCTGAGCTACAGCGCCGACCACGCGCAGCGCCTGCTTCCATTCGGGGACCTTGCGCGCATCGTCGACGTTGTCTTTCGCCCTCTGCAGCAATGCCTGCTCCCGCTGCTGCAATGCGTCCTGGATGATGGCCAGTTTGGCGGCCAGGTCCGCCGCCTGAAAGCGAAGGCCAGGCAGGCTGCTTTGTGCGCTGTCGATAGCGGCCGCCGCGGCAGTGGCTTCGTCCGCCAGCTTGTTCATCGAATCCTGAAGTGCCGCCACATCCTTCTGGTTCTGCGCGGCCTTGGCAGCGATGTACTGGCTGAGAGTGATCAGCGGAACGCTCGCGTCCACCTCCTGGTTGAACCCGCTCAGGATGCCCTCCATGCTGATCAGCGGAACCCAACCCGCGGGATGACCGAAGTAGTCGAGGTTGGCTGAAATGCGGTGAAGGAGACTTTGAATATCCGTCCTCGCTTGTTGGAAGTCGAGCGTCCACGCATCGGGGACGGCGCCGTACGTAGACAGCACCTTGTCGTAGTCCTGGAGCAGACTCTGCGCGAGAGCGAGGTTGCCCGAACGGTACACGGCCTTCGCGTAGGAAAGCACGTGCCGCAGGATGTAGGGGTGGACCCAGGAGTTGGATGCCGGATCCGCCACCGTCGCGAACGAGCCGTCCGGGCCTTTTGACGCGGCGGGTTGTACTGGCGCGGCGTCGCGTCCCGCAGGCAGGTTGTAGGTGCCGGTCACCTGGAAGTTGAAGTAGTCCGCGGAGCAGCGGCTCCCGTCCACCGTTTTCAGCGAGACCACCGCGGAAGGACTCGGAGCCGGACCGCCCGGCTGCGAAGAGCCCGGCGTGCCGCTGGGACCGCCCGTGGTCACTGCCAGGGCAGTGATGGAGGCCAGCGATGAGGTCACCACGCCTCCCTTTCCGCCCGTGCCCGGCACACCGGCCGGCA
>CATPCN010000585.1 GCA_955652855.1 uncultured Chthoniobacterales bacterium
GCCCTGTCATGTCAACGGCATCCGTGGGGTTTGGCTACGGGCTACCAATAGCGACTATAAAGCTGCCTGCAAAAGAGCGACGCAACTTCGTAAAGGCGTAAAGGCGGCGCGGACCAAGATCGTCTCAGAACTCTCAAACGCCAAACAAACGCGGCAGCAGTGGCAGAACCTATCGGGCACCGTTGCAATGCCGACGGCGGTTCCTGGGACTCAAGAATGCGAGGACTGCCACCAAGCGGCCCAGACAGAACTCCTCAAGCTTGGCTCCATCAGTAAATTAAGACTCCAAGATTTACGCCTTGTCGAGATTACAACTCGTATATCGGCTCTCTCCGTTGACAGGATCGTGAGCGCTACGTAAACCGCATCTTGCCCCATGACGGGGGATGAGCGATTTTGTAGGGATGAATCAGCCGAGTATGGAAGCGTGGGCGAAGTGGCGTGGATTGCTTTCTGAGCAGCTGGAGAGCGGTCAGAGTGCGGTGGCATTTTGCCGCGAACGGGGACTGGCGGTCTGGGCTTTCTACGCGTGGAAGAAGCGTGTGCGCGAAGCCGAAGCGGCCAAGTTTGTGGAAGTGGCAGTGAAGCCAGTTAAGCCGGGGTGTCGGTCGTCGGCGGGAGACGATAAGACGATCGAGATTCGTCTGCGGAGCGGGCTGAGCCTTTTTGTCGGTCCGGGATTCGAGGCCAGTCACCTGCGCGCCTTATTGTCGGAGTTAGAAGGATGATTGGTCTGCCGAGCTTGCGTGCGCTGGATGGATCGCAGGCCGCGCGGATATGGCTCTCTGCCGAGGCGACGGACATGCGTTGCGGCTTTGATCGACTGGCCGAGCGTGTGCGGGTAGTCATTGGTCAGGATCCTCTCGGAGGCCATCTGTTCGTATTCCGCTCGCGGCGTGGAGACAGGCTGAAGATTCTTCTTTGGGATCGGGATGGATTTGTTCTTTGGTACAAGCGATTGGAGACGGGTGTGTTTAAGTTTCCGCGGATGAACACGGGATCGCGCTCGGTTGAGCTGCTGGGCAGTGAGCTGGCGATGATACTGGATGGGATTGATGTATCGAAGCTGAAGCGGGTGCGGCGCTACGAGCGTGGATCGGGAACCAATCGAGATAATAAGCGAGAGCAAGTTATGAGTGACACCTGTGGGAGTTAGTTATCTACTGCAGATGTGGCCACGCAACAAGCCGGCACCATCCAACTACCCGATGATCGTGAAGAGCTGCTGGCGCTGGCGCGCACTCTTCTGGCAGAGCGCGATCGTAAGGAGCAGCAGGTCGAAGAACTGCGCGTTGAGCTGTTGCGCATGCAACAGGAGTTGGAGCGGTTCAAGAAGTGGTACTACGGGCCACGCGCGGATCGTCTTCGATCCACGGGCGAACTATTACAGTTGCTTTTAAACTTCGCTGAGCAGCTGGAGAGTAAGCCGCCCCATCCCGACGATGTTCCACCGCAAGCGGCGCAGGAGCAGCAACTGCGGCGGGTGAAACGGCGCAAGGGTCGGCGCAATCTAGCCAATTTCGAAAACCTTCCCGTAAGCACGCACGTCTACGAGCTGAGCGGTGAACAGCGGGCCTGCCCCTGCTGCGGCCAGCAGCGCCAGGAGATTGGCTCTGATGAGAGCTGGCAGGTGGAATATCTTCCCGGTCACTTCGAGCGCATCCATCATGTGCGAAAAAAGTATGCCTGTAGCGATTGCGAGCACAAGGGCGACAGCCCGCAGATGGAAGTAGCGGCCAAAGCAGAAGCCGTGATCGACAAGGGCATGGCCGGCCCTGGGCTGCTGGCTTTCATCGTGACCAGCAAGTTCTCTGATTATTTGCCGTTGTATCGGCTGGAGGACATTTTCGAGCGGCAGGGCTTTGAGATTTCCAGAGCCACGCAATCGGTCTGGTGCGGGGATGTGGCCAACCTGGTCGAGCCCCTCTATGAGCTGATGGCCGAGCAGGTGCGGGCTTCCCATGTGGTGGCCACCGACGACACGATCATGCCCATGCTCAGCCGGGGTAAAGCGGCCAACGCCCGGATGTGGGTGTATCTGGGTGACGATGCCCACCCCTACAACGTCTTCCACTTCACCCTCGATCGAGGCCGGGACGGACCGAAATATTTTCTTAAGGATTACCGGCAGATTCTGTTGGCTGACGCTTACGGCGGATACAACGGCGTGGTGGCAGGTAATGAGATTATGCGCGCCGGATGCTGGGCTCACGCCAGGCGAAAGATCGTCGAGGCAGAGAAGACCGCTCCCGAGATTGCGCGGGAGGCGATCGAGATGATTCGTTCGCTCTATGCGGTCGAGAAGCAGGCCACGGCGCTTTCCGCGCCGGAGCGGCTTGACCTGCGTCAAAAGCAATCTGCGCCTGTGCTGATTCAACTACGGCAGAAGCTGCTCGGCTGGAAGGAGTCGCTGTTGCCCAAGCACCCCATGGCCGAAGCAGTGAACTACGCGCTGAGCCAATGGACAGAGTTGAACTCCTTCTGCCTGGATGGAGCGGTGCCCATCGACAACAACATCAGCGAGCGGGAGATCAAGCGGGTGGTGTTGAACCGCAAGAACTCGTTGTTTGTTGGCAATCCACGCGGCGGGCGAACCGCATCTATATTGGCCAGCCTGACAAGTACCTGCCGCCGGCACGATGTAGACCCGCAACTGTATCTTACCCAGCTACTGGTGAACTTGCCGTCGGCGCCCATAAGTGAACTCTCCGCCTGGCTACCCGATCAGTGGAAACTGCGGCAATCCACGCGGACGCTTACTCCGTAGACAAGTCCTGACCTGTGGTTCGCATAGCGCTCACAAAATAGCCGCTCGTTGTTTGCAATGCCACATCGAAGAATTCTTCCATCATCGCTCACCGCACTACTCGATTCTTAGCCTACCAAC
>CATPCN010000586.1 GCA_955652855.1 uncultured Chthoniobacterales bacterium
GAGTGGAACAAGAAGCGATTGTAAACCCAGCCTGTTTCCAATCGGGCTAGCGTTCAGACTTGCCGCCAATCTAATTGAATGAAAATAAATCGCTGCTCGATTATTTCCATCTGTCAGTGCCAGATCGTTTTTGCGCTCGGTCAGAACAAAACCGGAAGCGACGCCTCAAAGAAGGAACATCATGTCTATGAATACAAACATCTTCGCGCCAGTCCTCACTAAGCGTCCATCGCGCTGCCGCGTCGGCGGCTACGCCCTGCTGCCGCGCATGCTTAACAAAGGCCGCGCCGAAATCGCCGGCAGCAACGGCGAATTTCATTACGACACCCAGTCCACTGCGGGAAGATCACTACTATTCATTTCAAGTATTCTGATCGCGTTCGGCGTCTCAGCATTTGCACAACTCGATCGTTGCCTAGAAGCACACGGCGGGCTCGGGAAATGGAAGACCTACGGCACGGTCGAGTTTGATCTGACCTGGACCTCGGGCAAGGGGACGAAAAAGGATCACCAGCTGTTCAATCTGCGTAGTCGCGAGGGATTGATCAGGAGCGAGGGCTATACGTTAGGCGCAAAAGAGGGCGAAGTTTGGATCAAGCCGAATCTCGGCGCGCTCGGCGGCATTCCGCCACGGTTTTACATGTGGACGCCATTTTACTTTCTCGGAATGCCCTTTGTCTTCGCCGATCCCGGCGCTATAACGGAGCCGCTCGGAAAAAAGAGCTTTCAGGGACAGGAATACGACGCCGTGAAAGTGACGTTCAAAAAAGGAACGGGGGACACGCCAGACGATTTCTATGTCGCATATGTCGACCCATCAACTGGGCAGTTAAAACTAGTGAGCTACGTCGTAACCTATCCGACAATGCGGCAGGGGAAACCCATCGATCAACTGGAGATGCACGCAATTATTTTTAAGGAATGGCAGGAAGCGGATGGACTGCGCGTGCCGAAAGTCGCGCCATATTACGTTTGGAAGAATGAGAACGTCGAGGGCGAGTCGCTTGCGACCCTGGAGTTTTCGAAGGTGCGATTTAGCGACAAGGCGCCGGATGAGGCGAAGTTCGCGAAACCTAACGGCGCTGTCGTGGCACCGATGGAGTAGCTGGTGTAGCTCACGGAATATTTGAGTCTTTTGAGCATGTCCAATGTCCGAAGACGACCAACCATTAAGACTGCATTTTTGGGGCCGGCTGGCGCCGCAAAAGAAAGGCGCGAAGCGCGCCAGCGATTCTCATCGATCAAGCGCCGACGATACATCCGAAAGGTCACATTTTGCTGAACGTGAATTTAGAAACAAAAAGCCCGGCGAACGATCGCTCGCAGGGCTTTCTGCTGAATCGCTAAGTTAGCTTACTTGTGCCCGTGCAGCTCGACGTGACGCTTTGCTGCTTCACTTGCGTGATGCCTTGCGTGCATATGGTGACCGTGAGCGGCATGCGCATGGTGAGCCGCGGTCTCGTGTTTACCGGAGCCATGATGTTCGGCTGCTTTGCGATGATGCTTCGCCGCGTGTTCATGGTGTTCAGCAGCCTTCGTGTGATGTTCCTTTAGTTGTTGTGGCATTTTATTTTCCTTTTCTTTTCGGGTTAATCGCTCGGGAATGATTTCTCCTCCGCCCGATACAATACTCTCTAAAGGCTCTGTCGAAAGCAGATTGTTGAAGGCAAGGCTCTAAAAACCACCAACCTATAAATTTGACATCGCATTATTCAAGCTGATTCAACCTTTTCGCGATACGGCGCGGGTATTCCGCGAATGGGACATATGTGTACCTTCGCTGAATAATTGAGTCGTTTCAGCGTGTCCAATGTCCAAAACGACCAACCATTAAGACGGCATTTTCGGGAACCGCAAAAGAAAGGAAAAGGCAAAGCCCCGAATCTATCTACTCGCCGGCCCCAAGCCTGCCGAGCCAGATGCCCACGGCGAAAACGATTCCCCCCACCGATGATCACTTGCACAATTGTAGTAAGCAACGGTGTCTTCATGAATCGAAAGCGAATTAGTGCGATACTAAGCAACTCGACGGCGACTATGGCGTAAGCAATACGGAGCGCCGCTGGCAGATTGCTGATCAAAAACGGGAACGTGTGTAGCATCCCTCCGAGGCCAGTGCCAAGCCCAACTATAACTCCCCGCATAATTGGCTCCCCGCGGCCAGTTACTTTTCCGTCATCAGAAAGCGCTTCGGCTAATCCCATACTGATTCCCGCCCCAACGGATGCGGCCAATCCAACAAAGAATGTTTTGTGTGTGTTGTGAGTGAGACCGGCAGCAGCGAATAGCGGCGCCAATGTTGAAACGGAGCCATCCATCAGCCCGAGCAGCGCGGGTTGAACCTTTTGAAGTACAAAAACTCTGTCTTCGGCCTTTTGAACGCTTCCTCATTGCTCCAACTACGGACTACCCTAACTTAACGGACCATCTACATCGCGCACTTTACAGGTGACCGAGCAAATACAGAACCAAAACGATTACGAGAATGGTTCCGATTAGGCCGTGCGACCGGTAGCCGTATCCATAACCGCCTGTCGGGAAAGCCCCGACTAGCAACAGAATTACAACGATAAGAATAATTAAACCCATGCTGATGATTTCTACTTTTAATCGCGCACTTTCACAAGTCCCGAAGTTACAAATTCAAATCTGTTTTTATCTTTGACCCGGGGGAGGCGAAGGGGGAACTACGCAAGCATTTCGATAAGAGAATCTCTGAGAACGGATCGTAGGTTTTGAGACGACGGACATGATGACGAAGCGGCAAGTCGCTCAGAAAGTGCGAAACTTCTATATCCAGCTGTGGGCTAACGGCTGGTTTTAGACCTTATTTTCCAAATACTTTTTTTACGTCGCCGACTTTCCGTTCCACTTTGCCGGCGAACTTTTGTGCCGTGCCACGGTCCTGCAAATTGCGGTTTCCAATCGCTTTTCCGGCCTCTTCTTTAACC
>CATPCN010000587.1 GCA_955652855.1 uncultured Chthoniobacterales bacterium
GCGGCGTCCTGCATTCCGGTATAGGCTCTTTCGACCTTCCACCGGTCTTTAATGGTTGGCGGCAGAGGAGGGTAGGGGAGGACTTCTGCTTGTCTGCCGATCCACGGCCGCAATTCCTTGCGGAGATCGCCAAGACTCAGCCGAAGCCGATGTTGCACGAAATCGATGATGGTGCCGTGATCGGCCTCGTTGCGAACCGAAAAATAGACGTAGTGACCATCCGCCTCGCGTTTGACGACCACCTTGTCGCCGTCTGCATGCCGCATCACCGCAGAGCCGCGCCAGCTTGCTTTGCGATCGAGAACATACCCCTGGCTCGCGGCGTACGTGCGCAAATCGATCGAGGTCTTGAAAGATTCCAGTTCGGGATCGAACATTCGGCTTTCTCCAACTGTCTGGCGCGACCCGTAAACGCTCTAGACCGAATCGCGAAAGAATAAAATACACGCACGCCGACGGGCCCGCAATGTTCTCCACCGTGTCGGTGCATTGACACAGGTCCGGCTCCTGACTGGAAGGCATGAGGCTTAGCAGCAGCCGGTGCAAACGATGCGGGCTCAGCGGGGAAGGCGCTCCCGCCGGGCGTCCCTTCTGACTTGGACAATCCGACGAAGCACTTGGTGCACCCTATCTGCCGTTGCGAATCAAACGATACGCAAAGGCAACCAATATCGAAGCCAGAACAACTGAGCTTTCGTGTAAATACCTTGCAGCAGCGGATCAGACAGTTCGGCAAGGGTGTCGATCAGAATGCAGGCGGCGCCGAGCTTCCTTCCGTCTCCTGCGGGCGCAAGAACGGAGAACGGCACCACCAGCACATGCAGCACGCCGCGCTCCGGCAGCAGACTCGACACGCGCGTTGCATAGGCCGTCAGTTTGGCCATGACGCGGCTATCATCGGGCTCCTCAGTTATTCGATAGTCGCCCGGCAGGGTAGTTGTGGCGGGCTTCGACCATCGCTTCTGGGATTGGAGCGGGACTTGAGATTCCGTGGAAGCGCTGTGAGGTTGCCGAAAAGAAAAGATCGTCGGACCGGCATACTGTCCAGTCTCAATTTCGGCCAGACGTTCTCTAAGCAATTTTTCCGCGTCGGTGTACCGCTTGCTCTTGCTGCTTTCGTACTGCTGTACACCATCCACGTAATAGCGAATCCACCAAACAGCGGTTTTCACGCCACCGCTTTTTACGGGCTGGTAGATCGAACCGAATTGCGGCTTGCGCGGCATCAGCGATCTTTATACTTCTCAATGAAGCCGTCAAGGTCACGCCGGTCGAGATGAACGCGACGCCCAACGCGCACAACTGGCAACTCCTTTTGAAAGATTAGATGCTGGATGGACTGCTCGCTGCGCCCCAAGTAAATCGCCGCTTGCTTCACCGTCAAGAGTGCTGGCTCAACAGACGGGGACACCGCCCGCTCATCCCGCAGCATCGCTGCGACTTCCTCGGCAATCGCCCTTGCAAGTCCATCCAGCGCCATATTGGTCTACGCCTTCTTTGCGTCCTCCTGTCTCTTGAGATAATCCAGTTCGCGCAGATATGCTTCACGCGCACTGTGGTTCAACGTTGATAGGTTTGGCGCAGCCTGACCATAACTAGATCGATCTGTGCCTGTTTTTCTGCCGCTTTATTAACGTCGGCCATTGCTCGGTCTCCTTTCACGAACGTCGGTCGGGACCTCGCCGGCTTCCCGGCGCTCTCGGCTCTGTCGAACGTGCCGATGGTATCGGCGCTGAGTTCGAACACCCGGTCGCGGTAGGGACGACCGTTGCTGACCGCCCCCGGCACAGATCCGTACGAGCGGAGCTACCGCATAAGGCTCTTGCCTAAGGTCGTGACGCGAGGAAACGCTCCTCCGGCTACCGATGTCGAACTCGGCTTGGGGGAACGCACTTTCGGGTAAGGCGGTTGAAGCGCTCCCAGCAGAACCGGTGGCGTTGGCTCCGACGTAGCAAGGCATGCCGCCAGGCGCGGCCCACCTCGGCGCGAAAGCCTTCCAGTCGCATTAGAATCGTGGGAAATGCGTGATAGTTCTCCGCCGTATACAGCTCGCGTCCAGTCGAATCGCCGAACTCTATTTCACTTGCCTCAAATAGTCCCGTCGGTTCAGCGGGTTCTTGTCCGTCCTCGGACGAGTGCGGGGGGGAGTAGTCAAGAAGTCGTAGTGGCTGAACGTCGTCTCGACGAAACCTTCTCCACGAGTGAGCGACGGAAGCAGTTGTTGAAGTTTCTGCACTGTCGCTGCCGGTATTGTACCCTCAACGACAGAAACCTTTCCATGAGTTAGGGGGTCTGTAGGAAGTCCACGCAGCAACACGACTTCGGCGATAACCCGCCCGACAGAGTCGGACGGACACTCCAAATGAAATTGCTGGATCGGTTCGCAGACCTTGGTGCCGGCGCGCTTCAGTGCGTCCATAACTACCAACGGCGCCAGTTTGCGGTGATCCGCGGCGGTAGCGTTGGCCCAATCGCGATGGCGAATTGACTTGGTCATGGCGACTTGCCAGTCGATAACCTGCCATCCATACAAGCCTTGCTGAAGCGTTTCCCACGTCGCTTCCTCGACCGCCCTGCAGAAGGCTGCGGGGAGTGTCCCGGTGTTGATCTCGAAAACGAATGCGCTGCCGCTGCCTATGAGGCGCGGTTCGATGCGCAGGCCGATCGTAGCGACAAAAGGTTCGGGTGCTTCGTCGTGCGCTTCGCCGACACCCACGACGCGCTCGACAAGAATGATCTTGGACTCGCTGAATTCGGCATCAACTCCAAAGTCCGAGATCAGGCTTTCTTGGATCACCTCCTTCTGCACCTCGCCATACAAGTTAACGAATAGAAGCCCGGCATTGTCGTCCTGACGCAAACTGATCAGAGGATCTTGCTCGGCGAGCTGAGCAAGAGCGGCGTGCAAGCGACCTCGGTCTTTGGGGTCTTTGGGTCGAATTGCGGTTTCTAAAAGGGGCGGCGCGAAGTACGCGCTTCGTTGCAGTTTTGGCGACGTCCCAACGGGATCGCCGATCTGTGCACGAGACAATCCCCACACTTTGGCGATTTGCCCGGCGGCAAGGGTCGACTTTGGCGTCGAGATCCCCTCGGTGAAAACCTCTATCGCCGTGATGCGTTGCTCCTCGCCTCCGACGAGCGCGCGCTCGCGTATGCGAAGCGATCCTTCGAACATACGGATGTAAACGATTTTTTCACCCGATGGCGCGCGTTCGACCTTGAACACAGTCCCTGCCGGCGCTGCCGTGACGTCTGGATTAGAAGCCGGCAACAGGTCTGCGATCGCCTTGAGAAGTTCAGCGATGCCGGCTCCGGTGATGGCCGATCCGAACAGAATAGGATGGACCGCACCCCGTTGAACTTGACGCACCAGCGATTGGCGAAGAACCGATTGATCGATGCTGTCCTTTCGCTCGATGTATTGAGCCAGCACGTCGAGATCGTTTTCAGCCACTATCTCCACGATGCTCGGGATGCTTTGCTCCGGAAACGTATCGTAAGGGCAATACATTGCATCTCGTTGGCCGAGATGAATTGCGTACCCGATCGGCACAGCCGCTGGAGTGAGGCGAGCTCGAATCTCGTCAACCAGTGCTTCGCAGCGAGCGCCGACGCGGTCGATTTTATTTGCGAAGATGATGAACGGAATGGCTCTGCGCTTCAACGCTCTGAAGATCACTCGCGTCTGCGCTTGGACGCCTTCGACGGCGGAAACGACAAGAACGGCTGCATCCAGAATGTCGAGCACGCGCTCGATCTCGGCGATAAAGTCGGGGTGCCCAGGCGTGTCGACTAGGTTGACTTGTACATCACCGATCGAGAACGCGGTTACAGCCGCTCTGATAGTAATGCCGCGTCGTTTTTCTTGTTCGAGAGAATCCGTCTGGGTCGTGCCGGTGTCGACACTTCCCATCTGTTCTAGGATGCCAGTATCGAACAGAATGCGCTCGGTAGTGGTCGTCTTTCCTGCGTCGACGTGTGCCAGAATGCCAATGCTGAGATACTTCATCTGTCCTGCCTCGACCTACTGCGCGTCGGCGCGCCAGACGGCAACAGAACGAAAGAATTGGGTCTCATGAACGACGCAGTAATAGGTGGTGGTAGTGCGTGGACTGTCGATGCGCTTCCTCGTGAAATCCGTGATCGGACATCCATCTCAGAACCTCGTCGATCTCGGGAAAGTGGTTATACCAGTAGTGGACGCCGATTTCGCCGGGCGCAGCGCCGTCCTCGCGCGCTTCCGCGAGCACACGGCGCTCGTCGTCGCCTGGTATCTCGATAGTGACATAGAGAAGTCCGCTGTCGGCGAGGACGCTGCGGAATCCGGAAAGAACTGCCGGCCAATCGCTCTTCATCACCCATTCGAGCGCGTCGATGCACACGATGCCATGAAACTTTCCAGCAAAGTCGTCGCGCGATTGTAGGTCCTGCAGCGCAAGTGGTTCTGTTTCCACGTAGGGCCATTTCTCGCGCGCCTTAGCGAGCATCGCCTCCGACTGATCGATGCCGAGGAGCCGTCCGGCGCAGGGTGCCAGCATTTTGAAATAGGTCCCGGTCCCACACGCAGCATCTAGTATGGCGGGGCCGGGTGGGAGTTTTCCGAGAAATTCCTGGACGCACTCAGCATGCACCGCTCCGATCGAGCCGTAGATTGTATCGTATTTCGTCGCGGTTTCTTGGAAATGCCGAAGTGAAATGTCTCTCGCACGCTCAACGAATGCTCGTCGTTTATTTATCGATGAGTGCATTGCCGTTTCGCAGTCCTGGCTTGGGTTGTCGCGCAGCCGTTCGGATGTGCGGCACAGAGATGACGAATGTCCCCGCTCCGAAACGCCTAAATCTCACCTACAATATACACTAAGACCGCCGAGAGCGAGGTGTCAATGTCCACCCAGTCCATAGCACGCAACGCCTTCCAGCACACTCTGGCCGTGTTTTCCGGCGCCCCCAACCCGGCAAAGGCGGACTTGTTTTCCAGGGCTGCCGTCGAGGTTTACGAAGCAAAGATCTGGGACGATTGGGGATACCGTTTCACGCAAATATTCGAACCCGGCATACTCCAAGAAGTCGCCATTCTGGAGGGCATTTCCCACGATGACCTTCGGCGGTTGAAACATCGTCCGTCACCAGCCCTCTCTTGGCTTGGGGCGCGAGCCGACGCCCCGACCGAGCTCTCCTTCGTTGAGAAGATCAATGTAGCGTCCGCTCTCGTGAGCATTTCGCGCTTCGACGCGGCGGCAAGCATTGTCGACATTGCTGCGTGTGACGCGGTCTCGCCACGCGACCGGTTCGAACTCGGTTGGGTGGAATTCCTGATATCCAACCGTTGCGACGATGGCGCGCATTCGCCTGAAGCGTTTCAGCGGATGCGACTTGCAATCGAAGATGGCGGCATTTCGCCTTCGCGGGTGCTTGATGTGTGTGCGCAGGGCGTGGTGTGGCACGTGAAGCGACGCGAGGTGTCTGACGCGGATTACGCCTGGTGCTTGAGGACGGGGGCGACGATCGCGGCCGAGCGTGGGGCGGCGGATCCGGGCGCGATTTCTTCTTGGTATCGCGGCGTTGCGATGGTCCCGGCGGCGAGTGGAGATGCAGCGCAAACCCGCGACTACATGCGACGCGCGGAAGAGGCGGCGCTACAGACATACGCATCGCGGCCGAGCGCCTTCGAGCTCAACGCGCTCAAGACATACCACGAGTCGGCGATCAAAGAGCATATGTATGTAACTAAGGACATCGAGCGCGCGTTGGCCGCTGGGAAGGATTTGGTCGCGCTCGACCCGAACTGGCCGCCCAGTTACGGCGAAGTGGCCGACGCCTATCGTAGTTTCGGTCGACTCGAGCAGGCGGCGGAGCTCTACGAGCTCGCTGCGCGAATGGGCCCACCTTATGTCGGCCATCATTTGTTGCAAGCGGGCCGTTGTCGGGCGCAGACGCAGGCGCCGGATCAAGCTCTTGCGCACTACGAGACGCTGAGTGCAATGGCTCCGGATTACGCCCCTGTGCGCGCCGAAGGTGCGCGAGTTGCTGAGCGAGCATCGGAGGCTTCGCGCCGACGGTATTTGGAAACGGTCGAGGCGCGGCACGCATCTTGAGGGCCATGCGACCGCCTGCCTTCAGGCACGACCCGGTAAAGCTGGTGCTTGGCGCGGCGACGGCCGCATCAGTGCGGTGGGACAAAGAGCCGGCGCTCTGCGGCTACACGAAACTCGCGCATTTCAACGGGCGCTTGAAGAAAGAGTTTGCCGTCCCACTGTGCGCGAGCGCGATCATTGCGCCCGGCGCCGGCGTCCTCCTAGCCACCTACGACGGGCGTATTCGCCTCTTCTCGGTCGATCTGAGCGAGACAATTTGGGAAGATCGCCTGACCGCGTCGATTTATGCGACGCCGTTGGCGATAGCCGACCGGGGCATGTTGATCGTCGCGTCTACTGAGGGCGAAGCGGTGGCCTTTGATCGGAATGGCAAGAGGATCTGGCGCACAGAGATCGGCCACCCAGTCTACGCTAGCCCGACCATCGCACCGGACCCAGGCCTCGCGGTGTTTTGCACATTTGGAAGCCGCTGCTTCGGGATGAACGTGGAAACCGGCGCGATAGAATTTGCGATCGAACTCCCTCGACCGTGGTCGCACGCACTCGGCGGCAAGGCAGCGCATCGCGATCCTTACGCGAGCCCGATCGTCACTGCAGGGGGGCGCATCGTCGTATGCTGCGCCGAAGGTGTTATGTGTTTTTCCGCGGATGGAGCGCCGGTTTGGCGACGCAGTCTCGACGCATCCATCCGCGCTTCGCCTGCCTTCCTAGCCGCTACCGGGGAAGTGGCAGTCGCTGGGGTGAACGGTCGCTGCGTGTTGTTGAACGCGATGACAGGGGAGATAACGCACGCCTGGAAGGTCGACGCGAAAGTGATCGCGAGTCCGGCGGTTTCGGACGAATTCGTCGTGTTCGGCGGCGCCGACGGCGAGGCGACCTGCGTTCATGCACCGACAAGAGCTGTAGCCTGGCGGCGTTCGCAATTCGGTCCCAAGGATCACTCGTCCTACTCCGTGACGCCGGCAGGCGATTTCATCGCGACTAATAATCGGGGAAACGTATTGTGCGTTCGCGCGCAAGACGGCGAATTTTTGTGGGAAACGAGCCAATTGCTCGGTTTGGCCGAGCACGCTCCGGCATTGGACACGACGCCCGTCGCGGCCTCCGATGGCAGCATGTATTGCGGATCGTACGCGGGCTTTGCGTATTACTTCAGATTTCAACCGGCGGAGGGACTGACTTGATTACGGCTACGGCACATTCGGCAGCCGCGACGCTTGAGAACGACTATCTCACATCCGTCGATCTGCTCGACACCGTGACCGATGGGTCGCGCCCAAGCGCCGGCTCGATCGCTCGCGCCTATGCCAATCTGGCTTATCTGCGCGGATACTGCGGCGCGAACGCTCGGGCCTTCGAAAGCATCGAACCGAAAGTTTGGCGAGAGCTGTGCATTCGGGACGAACAAGCCCTCGCGGCGTTCCGTCGCAGCGTTGCATTGAGCGCCGGCGAAGAAGCGCTTAAGGCAAGCTGGATCGCCTGGCTCGAGGCACGCGTAGCCGACGCAGAGGTCGTGGGTTCTCGCGAACGAAGCCGTAGACAGGCGGTTGACGCTCTCAGACTCGCAGATTCTACTCAGGCGACATTGCTCGATCGTCTGAAGCTAAGGACGAATGCGTCAGCGCTTGGACCTGTCGCGCTCTTTTCCGCGCTCGTCCAAATCGAAAATGGGTCGACGCGAGAGAAGCTAATGCGGGCGTGGCGAGCGGCGCGCGGTGAGCGAATAGGTGACGCAGTGCGCCTTCTCGACGAGCATCTGTTGCTGAATAGAGATCTCGCTCGCCGTCGGGGATACGCCAGCGTGCTGGACCAAACGCTGGCGCGCGGGGACTGCGCTGAAGCGGAGATCGCCGACTTCTTAGAGAAGTACAGTAGCGCGGCAGTGGAACGCCATCGTCGTCTGTGCGACTGGATCGCGGCCGACATAGACCATTGCCTCGACCCCTTGGCCCATTTTCCGCGATTTCTTGCGAACGAAGCGGAGGGTGCCGGCGTCGTTGCCTTCGATTTCGAACGGTGTCTGGAGTTCCTGCTCGCGGCATTCGCGGAGTGCCTCGGCGCCCACGGGCGGGTTGAGCGGCGTGGGGGCATCTTAGACATCGAGATTGGATACAACGGCAAGCGCAGCGGACTTATCAGTATCGATCGATCAAAAGGCGATTGGGTGCCGCGGCGCGCGTTACCCGACGAGCCGTGGGCGCGCGTGCTGCGGCACACGTGTCTGAACGACGCCGGGCGGGAGACGATGTCGTTCGATGCGGTGCAAAGCTTTTATCACCAGTGCGGCCATGCTCTGTCTCACGTTCTAAGTCCGCATCCACACCCGAGCGCGTCGGGCGTCGATTGCGTTCCAGCCGAGCGATTGGAATGGCTGAGTACCTGGTCGGAGATGTGGACGTTTAATGAGCGGTTCGGCGCGCACCTCGAAATCGCTCGCGAACTTTTGGCGCGGTGTCGTAAGATCAAAGCGCTAGAGTTCGAGAGAGGCCGCTTGGAGCGTGTTGCGACGAGCCTTCTCGACTTCGAACTGCATCGTTTGAACGAGCGAGGGCTACAAGCAACTTTCGAGGTGGCGGCGACGCAATGGCCGGAAGTGTTTCAATTCTCTTTGGCGGAGCTCGCACATCATTTCGCAACGCTCTCGTTTGCCGAGAACGGTGGGGCGAGCTTTGCGTATTTGTGGGGCGCGAGCGGCGCGGCTGAGAGGCATCTTCGCGACATGGACCGCAATCGGTCGACAATGGCGATCGCATCATCGGTCTTATCGCCGGACGTGACGGCCCCTGCCGTGTCGGCTTCCTTCGACTTCTATCGGGCGCACGCTTGGGGGGAGGGGGCTTGAAGCGAGCATTGATCGTTGGGGCGAGCGTCGGCGTAGGTCGTTACGTAGCGGCTGGATTGGCGAAAACCGACTGGCAGGTTTGCGGCGTCGGACGCAGGGACGTTCTCCACAACAACCTAGGGTACGAATACGTCCGCGCTGACTTGGCAAGCTGGTCAGATGTCGAAAATCTGAAGCAGCGCATGGCTTCCGATGCGCCCGATCTAGTCGTCTATAACGCGGCAATGTACGCAGAGGCGCCCCCTGGTAAGGAGACGACCGACGAGTTGGAGAAGCTGTTCCGGGTGAACGCGATCGCGCCTTATGTATTGCTCTACGACTATCTGAGCGCCGCGAAAAAAGATCTGCGCACTTGCATCCTCGTCAATTCGGACGCGATTTATCACGCGCACGTGCAGTCCGGCGTCTACGCGGCGTCGAAAGCAGCTTTGCGGGTGTTCGCTACTGCCCTGGCGCAAGCCGCAAAATCGAAGAATGCCGCAGCCGCGACGTTGCTCTTAGGGCCGCTTGCAGACGAGCGCAAGTTAAGTGAGTTTAAGAAGATCGCTGAGAAGCGGAATCTAGAAACCACGGATGTGGCAAGGATTTTTTTGGAACGATCCAATCCTTCGTTCGTCGTCGATGCGTTGCTGGAGTTCGAACGTGTTTTGGAGAGCATTCGATATATCGTGTTGTTGGGACGTGCTGCGAACGGCATGATGTGCAAGCTCGATGGCGGTTCGTCGGGGTCGCTAGTGTAACGGAAGGGCCGGTGAGCGCAATGACTTTTGATCGGTGCGTGTGTGATCCCGCCCAGTTCTGTTCGGACTGGGCGAAATCTCCAGATTTATCGGGACGCGGCCTCGCGTTCGAAAGCCTCACGCGCGCTATCCAGGAAAAAGTGATCGAGCCCGGTTTGGCGATCGTGCCGGGCGACACCTTGCAGCGACTGAGCGACGACGAGCTCTCGACGTGGTTCGGCGTGTTGGCCAACTCGCTGGGGGTGTCGGTTGCGCAAAACATCTCTGGCGAGATCCTCGTGGAGGTCGTTGACCGAACCCAGGGCGATGCGCTGGCGCGGGGCTACCAGACCAGCGAAAGAATGCTGCTGCACTCGGACGCCTCAGACATTGCTGGCCTGTTGTGCATTTCCCCAGCGACGCTTGGAGGGGACAGTTTGTTTGCATCGTCTCGGGCGGTGCACGACGCGATCGCAGCGGCTCGGCCCGATCTCGTAAAAGAATTTTTCTCGCCTTGGCGCTGGAACGTGGCCAATCTCGGCATCACCGGCGAGGACGCCGAACTCAAGTCGCCGATCTTTAGCTTTGAAGCAGTCGAGCTCAGTTGCCGCTATGGCTCTTATTTCCTTCGTAGCGCCGGGAGCGCGGAGCGCCCGTTGACAACTCGCCAAATCGAAGCGCTCGATACATTCGAAGCGACCGCCCAACGCGAAGATCTGCTGTTGCGTCGTCGATTGACGCGTGGCGACAGCGTTTGGATGAACAATTACAAGGTGCTGCACGGGCGCGATGCGTTCGACGGACTGGGGCGACGGCGTTTTCAGCGTCGCTGGATCCGACGAAAAAACGCGCGTCTCGGCGTCGGAAAAGACTTCGCCGCGTTTGACACAAAACTTCTCGCATGGTTTGGCGAGATCGATGCTTGATCTGTGACCTAGCAGC
>CATPCN010000588.1 GCA_955652855.1 uncultured Chthoniobacterales bacterium
ATCGGCCATCGGCAGATTCCGCTGTTGTTGTCCTCAATGGCAAACGTGGTTGCGAAGAAACCGGTTGCGAAGAAGGAAGCTATTGCGTAGTGTATGAGTTACAGAGGGTCGCCACTTTCAACGGAGACTCGGGCAATTTCTCATCAAGCAGCGCGCGGGTGAGTTGCGGACAAGCGCGAATGCTTTAGTACCACCACCACCTCGGGAGAGAGAGGTGACAGAGCGGATATGCTCTTGGCTCAGGTCGAGTTTCGGCTCGCCGAAGAGTATGACTGGTTGGCTACCCTGATCGAAGATTCACATCCGCGCTAACAATCGGTTCAACCCGTTTTTAGCGCACTACCCACTACCCGGTAGTGGCTGAAGTGTGCGTTGAGGGAAAAGGTTGGACGGCAGCAGGTTTGTGTGGTCGGTTTTAACGTATCAGAATGGTGAGCCTGCTGTGCTATCGTTGGCTTGAACGCTAGAAGTGCCGATTGTATGCCTTCAGAGCAACTTATCCAGCCGGTTGACATCGACACAATCGAGC
Source organism: uncultured Chthoniobacterales bacterium (assembly GCA_955652855.1). Next base: position 530 of record CATPCN010000588.1, read on the forward strand.
TACGAATGTACAACCGGGACACGTCCGACGCCACGGTCGAAGAGTTGTACAGGTTCGGACAGATTCTCTTTCAGGAATGCTTGCAGCGCGGATCTGAAGTGGATCGTAAATTGGCTAATCTTCTCGGCTGGTCCACTGCCGCTCTCGCGTTTCTCCTGTTGAATCACTCGAAGGTTGAAAATTTCGCCATTCCCGCAAAGGTGTTTGTCACCATCGCAACCATTTCAGCACTTGCGTGCGTCGTGTTGGCATCGATCGCTTTGAAGAGCCGGATCTGGCCAAGTCCCAGCGAAGGAGATTGGTTCAGGGACGGGCTTTGGGGCGATGACCAGAAACTGAAACGCTATCACGTCGTGTCGCTACTGATAAACCACCAAGAGCATGTGAAGCGTATTGCCCGAAAGGCTGAATGCCTCAAGTGGGCTGAACTGCTCCTGCCAATTAGCGCCGTTGCAATTGGTGTAGCTATTCTTCTGTTTTCTTGAGAGGCTTTCTCTCTGGAACTCGATTCGGATCGTTTCTCCTAAACCAGTCAGGGCGCTGTTGAGGAATGGATTCTGGCTGCCGTGTTGGTTGGTCAGGTTGTTGGTTGGGCTGCTTCGCCGGTTCTTGTTTTGGCTCGGATTCGTCGGGCATAGGTGGAATCGAGAATATCACGGATTACGCCAGCAGTTCCGCCAGTTCCCAGACGTGATCCGTGAGTTTCGATTCCATTGCAGGCGTGACGCGCAAGCTGGAATGAATCCGGCAGAAATTGTAGAACGCGAAGTGCAGGCAGTACGCGGCCCACAGATTTTCCCACTTCTTGGAAAAGCCATTCGTCAATCGCGTCAATCGGCGCATGCTCATTCTGATCGTGAGATTTTGACGCTCAACAATGCTCGTGCAGATACGGGCAGGATCGGGGTTACCGATAACTGGGACCACCTCCGTTGAAGCGACTTCAGCCGGGCTGTAGCGACCTTCGCCTTCGGTGCCAGCGCGGTAGACTTTGATGAGTTGAGCGAAGTCCACACGGTCAGACAATGTGCTGTCGATAGCAGATCGGTAGGGCGCGAAACCGTCAGTGGTGATCTGGAAGTTTTGGCGCGACGTTGCGAGTCGCAGTCCTTCGATGAAAGCGTTTATTGTCGCTTGATTCCTTCGGCCCAGGGCGAAGTTTAGAATCAGTTTCGTATTGCGCTCGATTGCGACGAAGCAGTACGCATCACCGATGGATTCGTTGTGCGCTTCCTCCGGTGCCTTGTGGCCTTCTTTCTTCTGCACGAATCCCCAAATCTCATCGCACTCGACATCCTTAACGGGAACGTTGACGATCAGACGGCCCATGAGTTTCTCGCACTTCTCACCGGCCAGCAGCAGTAGCTTCGTGATCGTGTTGCGGTCCAGTTCGGTAATACGTTCGGTGCTCGACAGGCTGTTTCCTTCGAGCAGTAATCGAAGAGCAAGCACGATCTTATGCTGGGGAATGTAGGAGCCTTCCAAGGCGGGCTTGTGGGCTTCGGTGTACGTCTTGAGGCAGAGCGGGCAACGGAACCGGCGCAGGCCATTTCGGTGCTTGCCGAAGCGTTGACACTTTACGTCACAGCTTTGGCAAGTCATTGTTTCCGCTGCTTTTACTTGGCTCTTCATGTCTTCAATTATACAGCTAGCAGTAGTTGTTTATCAAGAGAAAAGATGCGTTTGGGCGCGACTATGATTCGTTTTTTTTCAACAGGTTGTAATGTCTTAGTGCCCTTCTGATTCCTATTTCCGAATTACGTCTTGACCGTAGATCGGGCAACCAATTCTAGCGAGTTGGATTATACTGGAAGTATGCTAGCCGAAAGTGATGTGGGTCGCATTCGAGAGCGCATGATGGAAGCCGAGATTCGCTCCATGTACTTTGGCGACCTAGCTAGTCGCTACACACGTTACAAGCAGATTCTATCAGGGGCATCATTCTTTCTTTCCTCTGGCGCTGCTGCTGCATTAATCGGCGAAGCCCCAAAGTGGGTGCCTGTAGCGCTGGCTATCGTCTCGGCACTTGCATCAGCCTACTCTATGGCTGTCAATCTGGATCGGCGAGCCAACACAATGGCAAAGTTGCAGCACGAATGGAACACCTTGCAAGCGGGCTACGAGCGTCTTCAGAGTCATTGGCAAGAAAGTGCGGCTGAGGAAACCCTGGAAGAACTTATTAACCGCGCTGCTGTAGCATCAGAACTCGCAGCCACTGAGGCGCCAAACGACGGAAAGTTGGTCGCTAAATGGGCTAACTGGGTCTACTCTCGTTATCAGAATCAGAGTACGACGGCATGATAAGCGCACCAGTCAGAAAAGGAGACTGGCCGCCAGTCCCTCCTCCGCCCCGTCCGTTACCAGCACCCCCTCCACCTCCGCCCGCGCCACGGCCACGGCCATAGAGTTTCCCCTACTCAGCTTGCTTGCGCGGCCTTCCACCGCCCCGCGTCTTCCGTGCAGCCGCCATGCGCCGGTAATGATCCGCACCAAGTCTGCTAGAAGTTGCGCTTCCGCCCTTGCTTCCCATAATCGCAGCGGGCGTTAGTCGCGCCTGCTTCAGCAGGTCATCAGTGAGTGCCAGGGCAGCACGGAGAGTCTCGCGACAGGCAGCGGTGCGATTCTCGGGTAGGGCCGGTGCGGTTTCAAGGATCAAGTCCGCTTGGGAAATAAGATTCTTGAGTGCCTGTAGTGAACTGCGGTCAGATGCCATATTTCAATGGTGCGGTCGGATCGGCGGGAAAGCAAGCGTTAGCTGTTTACGAGTCAACGCACACTTCAGCCACTACCCACTACCCAAGCCCCCACCCACCAGAAAGAGCTACACTGAGAATCACGAATTATCCCACTCGGGAGGGACC
>CATPCN010000589.1 GCA_955652855.1 uncultured Chthoniobacterales bacterium
CCCGACCAATAGAATCAATAAGTTACTGTGTTGGACAAAAACCGCTGTAGTGGAAATTGTAGTGACTGAGTTTTCGGCCAATTTGCAATCTGAAATTCCGCACGCGAATCAGGTTGGGTTTGTTTTGAAGAATCCACAGAATGTTGTCGTCTGACTTCCTCGGCGTATCCTTTGTTGATCAGCCACCTAATTCTTCCAACAGCTCTCCATTCGGGGAATGATGATACTCCGAGTACAGTATCGACAAGACGAACTCGCTAGGAAGTTGCAAAAGCCCCCAGTCATGCTTGCAGGTGTGCTTCCCTCCGACCGATCTGCTGCCACTATTCCCGGCTCAGCTATCCCTCTACAGCCCTACTGCGAATCAGCGGCGGCCAGAGTAGTTTGGACTGCGGTGCTGCGCACGGCCATATCCGATTGAGGAGATGCCGGCAGACCGAAGCAGCTTTTGGGAACGCCTCCGCGATTCTCGAAAACAATCGAGCAAACTCGGACGCCCGTTCCACACTACTTGTAGCACTCCATGACAGATTGATAGCAACTTGAAATAGCGAGGACAGGAATTGTCGCTCATCATCGGTCAGCTTCCGGCCATCGCGTGAACGTTCCCTCAGCAGGCCAGCGATCTTAACGACCTGGTCCGACAAGTGCTCGGTGACAGAAATGTTCCGCAATGCTGCGGCTTGCATGGAGGCGGCATGAAGCAACGTCTCGCAAGCATCCAGATCATCCGCTAGCTGAGCCAGATCGATTTTCAAAATCGCCGACTCCATCAGCTCTCGTTGCCCGTCCCCCACTTGTAAGTCTCCGAAGACGTAGTAAATCGCTTTCCAACCTAGGATGTCGTTGCCTAACTGCACGGCTTGCAGTGCTTCCGCTCCCAACTTCTTCACGTTGGCGGGTAAGAGACCTGCCGCCACGTCGTTTCGTAGAGTTGAATAGGCAATACGACTAGGGTCGTCTGCTAGAAATGACCCGAGAAGATTGCCAGCAAGCGAAGAATCTCGCAAAAGGCCAATAGTGAGCTTCGGCTCTCCGTCTACGACTTGGTTCACCAGCTCCAGCACTTTGACACGCAGGCAATCGTTCCACCAATCGGCACCTTTTTCCCCTACGGCATAGCCCAAGCCAGTAAGCAAAAACGCTTCTCGTGAAACTCGTGTTGGGGAAGCGATATCTTTTGAGCATTCGGGTAGATGGTCAAACAGTTCGTAACACAGCCCGAAATCGGCTCGCCGGAACCGTGTCATCGCCCACTCGGCTGGCATGCCGAGGTAATTGAACGTGGAGAATACCCGGTGCGTGTGGGCCCAAATCATCGCCAACCGCTCTGTCGCAGACCAACCTTTTGTCTGAGGCCAAATGCCAAAGGCGCTGTCTGTCCACTGGAGAAGCACCTTGAAGGCAGAAAATTGCTCGATTGCCTGCGGCGTCAGAAGCGCCCTGATTGCTCTTGTGGCTAAGCGCCAATACTTCGAATCGGGTGAATCCGCCAGATGTGCGAGCAGATGCACGAAATGGATTGACGACAGGGGACAGCCAGCGGTTCTTAGAAGCTGCTTCACCAACATGCGTTTTTCCGATTCCGGGAGCGCATCTACGCACTTCAAGAAGGTGCGCGGCAAAGGTACGGGCAATCCGGCATATCGAACGAAGGATTGAGCTACGCCAAACTCATGGGCGATCTGTTCGCTTCCCGAATCGATTTGATCACGGAAGCCTCCGCGGGATGGACCACTGGAGAGCCTGTAATGGCGTAGCAGCGCTTCCGCATCTGGGGGCCGAATGTCATCGGGCACAAATTGCTCTTGGTCCGAAAGCTTGCGCGACAGATTGGCGTAGAACACTGCGGCGCTGCGCTCTCGCCAGCCTTGCGCCCCCTCGACCCGCGCCAGGGGATCTTCTTCGGCCAAGATACTCTCGATCGTTTTGGCGCGTTCTTCGGGTTCGCAGTCGAACCATTCGTGATGCGAATTGAGCGCACGCTCGCGCCGGGCCGCTTCGTCAGATAAGAGCCCGAGAAGGGGGTCAGCGACATTAATCGTCGGGCCCGTCGTTGGCGTGAGGGCAATTCCATCTCCGGCCGACTCGAATGAGACCTCGTCTGCAGAACGCCAGATTCTTGCGCGACCCCGCCGTCCGTTTAGTGCCTCCCGCGCCGCCTCCAGATATTCCTTCTTCGAAAATCGGAGCGGTCCGACCTGAACAAGCCACATCGTGCCAATCGAAAGCTCGGCCGAGAATTCACTGTCGGCTTGAACGACTTCCCGCAATTCATCCGGCAACAATTCTAAAAGGAACTGGATCAACCTCAAAGCGCGAGGTTTCTGCTCCTCAGTCACACCTTGCCAAAGCGTTCGCAGAGTGGTTCGAATGAAGGCGCCGGCGCTCTGCAAAACACGATCGTCGCATTCGAAGGCATTGTGCAGAATCCGGTGGTAAAGCCAGTACAAGTGTAAACGGCGGAGCAATAATAGACCACGAAGCGCCGCGTGAGCGGCGATTGGTGGCGGTCGAAAAGTAGACCACCACACTTCAGTTCCAGAACATTACAGGGTAGTTGTGTTTGTGGGACACCAGGAGGTGTACAAG
>CATPCN010000590.1 GCA_955652855.1 uncultured Chthoniobacterales bacterium
AGGAGCTTTCCAATGTCACTGGCAACAACTGTGGGATCTTGATCCAGTTTCGCGTAACAATAAATGATTGTTCCCCGGGGCTCATCGACGGCGATGCTCTGCTGCCAGCGGTCGGAAGCCAATTTCAACTGCATCGCAAAAGTGTCTAGACTCGATGTCACGCCTTGGTAACGCCATTCACGAGTAGTGATCCTGTTCTCCTCAGAGAAATCACAATCCAAGTCACCCAGCAAGTCACACCACGTGGAGGCCTTACTCGCAAAGAGCGCCGCCTTTGCTGACTCGTCATAGCTACTGGCGACGCGTTGTCGAATGAAAGACAGGAACTGGGTTCGAGGCACGGAGTCGCCCAAAATATCAAATTGCTTGAATACGTCATCCCACTCAAGAACGTTATATTCGCTTTGAAGGAGCCGTAGTCCATTTTCAGCTTCACTCAGCTGCAACCCAGAGAGTTGGGATAGAGCCCCAACCGCATCGCTCCGATCTGTAGCCTGCAAACCCATTTTCGAGGCCAGCACGACAGCACGAAGCAGCAGTCTCGAATGATCCGAAAGGGTCGCCCCATGACGAGCATCGACTGACGCATACGCATGCGTGATCGCACCCTGCTGGCCAGCCTCTTCAGAACTGATGAGTTCCTGCTGCAAGCCTTCGGACCAAAAGTCGACAGGCGTCAGCACCCAGTTGCCGCCTTCTGTCACCTGATAGTCTTTGTAACGCTCGAACAGATGACCGAGCATCGCGAGAGCAGAGCGTTCCTGGAGATGCTTGCCAGCTGCCGCCAAGTGAAAAAGAAACCACGTAGAGTACGCGGAAAGTGGCCAGCAGCCTTTTCGGACAACTGAATGAAACTGATCCGGATCGCACCAGAGTCGGTGATTGCGAGCCTGCGGGAACCAGCGCGACAGGCTTCGCGAAATGTCCTCGGAATTCCTAAGTGCTTGCGCATGATCAAACCACTCGTGCAGGGCTTGAGGTCTTCGCTTTTCCAGAAGATTTGCAATCAGCGTCTCAAGATTAATGGAAAGATATACGCGACTGGCAGCTTGATACCGTGTAATGTAGCGGAGAATCTCGTTTCTGTATTCCGCGGCGACGCGCTGAACGTAGGCATTCAACTCAAACTGGATGAAGCCAGCAAAACAGCTCGTATTGTGATTGGCTTGTACTGCTTCGAACAGATCCTGCAGGACACCACTGCCGGCAATTTGGCTTCTGACCGTTGCGAACTCAGTATAACGGCCGAACTCGTCGAACAGAATCAGCAGGGTTCGGAACGGCTTACCCTCGCCGCAGTATTCGCGAACCGATACTTCGATAATATCGCGCACGGATTCGCCACGAAGCGCCGTTATCGCCATACCTCGGGCTGAAAAGATGTCATGAACCGTGGCGTACACCTGTTCATCTTGCTGCTCCAGCGCGGCCAGAACTGCGTCAACGCTGTCCGACTCGCAAGCACTCACCAACTCCGTCAGGATATCCTCGTTGGCCATGCGGATCAGGCTCGCGGCCTGAGAAAAGCGTGGTCGCAATTCGTCCAGAGATCGGGTTTCGAGATTGCGAACCTTTGCCTGACGAATGATTTGCTGGGTAATCTCAGCAGTCAGATCGACGCTCTTCATACCATTCAACGCAACTACGAGGCAGGGTTGACGGTTTTCCTGCAAGATGGCTCTAACCTCACTACCTATGGCTTGGTCGGCCGAGTCAACGGCTGCCAGGACCTGCGTAGCGATCTCACTTTGAGGGTCGTCGAGAAGAGAAGCTACGGTCAGTGCGAGATGTGATTTGCCAGTTCCGTATCCAGCAATGGCGAGAGTGAAGGGCTGATCATCGAGTCCATAGCAGCGGCGTACAATCGATCGGACAAAACTCGCGGTATCCTGAAGTCGATGGCCGTGCGTTGTTCCGACGTCTGCTTGTGAAACACCATGATACTCGGGCCCATGGAAAACGAACGCCTGCGACGCCGAACGGGCGCGTCCTTCGTCAGTTACAAACCAATCGATGTTGACAGCACCGTTGAACAGCTTGTCACCACGAAACGCCACTAGTTCGTGCAGAGCCTGAGACATGTCTGTCATTTCACAGAAGATCTTCGTAGATACGCTTCCACGCTGATTCGACGGTAGCCGCCGGCCGTAGGAGCCAAGGCTCCATATGCCGATCTACTTGGATCAACCCTTTCCGTTCAACCAATTCCAACACTCGCTGATGATTGCCGATGTCCCATCCCGGGATGGTTCGCCAGCCAGCCTTCGCATCCAATTCCGTTACCGATACTTGTCCTACCTTTGGAAATTGATCGGCTACGAGGTGGAGCAGCCAAGCTCCATAGCCGACGCCGAACTCCTCGCTAATCGGAGCAGACTTCCGCGTAATACGGCCGGCAGTCTCGGACAACGCGCCACACGCCCGAAAAGCGGCGTCATCTTCGTACATACCGACCATTGGACCAATCAGTCCCGGCTTTTCGACGCCATAGATCATACCGAGGTGGGCCTCCAGTTTGTCCCGTTCGAAACTCATTCCCAACGAGAGCGTTCCAGCGAAGAAGGTGTGATACCAGACATCGGCACCGCTAACGAGACCGCAGAGATGCAGGTGAGCAAGCCACTGGCTGATGCCCGTCTTTAAATAGGGGTCTTCGAGCAGTACTATCCTTCCGAACGGTGTCAGCGCGGGCTTTTTGACTGCCGAACGTTCCCCATCCTCGAACCGTACCAGGCCCATCGCGCGAGCATAATCGAGGATTGCGGGCACCTTCCCGCTTGAGGCGCCTGTTGGTATCCCAGTAGCCGACCCGATTGCTTGGTAGTCCCCTGCTTGTCCCGAAGCCGCGAACCTCAGCATCGCATTGAGATAGTGACGCTCAGGCTTGAAGGTCTTATGAAAATTCCTTGGTAGGCGATTATACTGACTCGCATCAGACATCGTTGATTCGTTCCTTTAACGATGCGATTCGAATCTTGAATGCCCTCACTTCTAATTTGCCAGTAGCTTCATTCAGACTTGGTCCCAGCGAATAACACTCACCCTTCTTCAACGCTGCGAGTCTCTTCAACCAGATGTCCGTCTTATCCCCCGTACTCACGGAAGCGATCTCTGCGTAAGTCCGCATCTCAGTATCAGCCGGGCGAAAGAACAACTTGTGAGCTGCGTTGAAGAGCCGATCGCGTTCATCCTTGTCGAGATTACTCATAATTTGAGTAGCCAGAATTAGAGAAAACCCGAACTTCCGACCCTCGCGTAGCAACTGCGCAAGAGGACTTTCTTCCCGATGGTCGAGGTTCTGGACTTCATCTAGCACAACCACGCGCGGACGAGCCTGGGTCCCTCGCCCCCGATAGAACCAATAAAGGTCAATCAGACTGAATTCTGTGACTAGACGCGCCGCGTCTTTCATGAAACCCGCCAGCTGGACAATATGGCACCTGTGAGCTGTGTCCGAAAAGAACCGTTCCCAGCTTTGGGAATCCTCAGCTCCAAACGGATTTTGATCCAGGAACGGGCGAAGCTTGCTGATCACACTGCCTGCTGACTGAGCCTGCGTACCCTTTTCCTGAGCGAGATCCTCGAGTCTAGGAATCAGATCCTCAAGCGTTATTCCCACGTTACCAGTCTGTTCAAGTCCGATCTTTACGGCCTGGTATAAAGCGGACTTTTGTTGGTCCCCAAAGTTGTATACTCCTGAGAACACGCCGCTGACGCGCTGCGCTGTCGACGATGCAACCTCAGGCAACAATTCCCCGCCTATATTCTCGGCCTGGCGGCGAAAAGGATTGATCGCCAGAGGCTCCCTACGGACAAAGTGCTGCGTAGGAGACAGTAGCTTCTTGAACTCGTCCTCAAGTTGATTGTCGAAGAATCCGTTGGTGTAATCGACAATTAAAGAATTCTGACCACTTCGGCCTAGTTCAAACAACAGACACTGAATCGTGTACGTCTTACCCATCCCAGACGATCCAAAGATGAGTACATGGCGGTTATTTAGTTCGTTATGCCCGAATTCCCAGTACACCTTCCGAGAGCCCGGAGACGTCGTTCCCAAGTAGATTCTGTCTGGTACTGCGGCTGGAGCCGGTCCGCGGGTCTCTTCGAGCCCGACATCCGTGCGCAAGGATGAAGCATCTGGCGGCTTATCGGGACCGCGAGGGGGTCCGTTGTCTGGCGGTAGTCCTCCCTCAGGATCATTGTGATCGGTCTCGTCCTCGCTGGGGGACTGCCACTTTGCAGCATAGAACGCGGCGGCTTGTCCTTCCCAAGGCAACTGGGCCCTTCCCCCTGTTTCGCAAAGAGCACGAACGAACTCGCTTCCAGCGGACACAACACCAATACCGATCGGCCTACCCTGGATCGAATATGGCCACACATCTATCTGGGAGATCTCGGCTGACTTCTGATCTGTCCAGTAGGTAACTGCGGTAGCACGCCACTCAATATCAAACTCGCCCTCAGCCAAACGCTCGAGAGCTGTTAGTACGTTCGTTTGTTGCCGTTCTATTATCTCGGCCTTACTAGCAATCAAACGATGGAGTTGCAGCCACCAGTAACGTTGATCCGGCCTTTGATCCTCTACATCGCGGTCCTCGACCCGTGGCATGAAGACGGCAGCCAAACGCCGGATTCCGTTCTCGAGTTGCTCGCGCGCCTTGTCAACGTGGGCCTCGGACATTTTCGCCAACTTGCATTCGATCAAACGCATGTCCAATCGTGTGCGACCGTCGGCGCCAATCCGTGCGATGATCCACAGCAGATCAGGGCGCGTGCCCGATTCTGCGGAATCGAACCAGTGCTGATAAGCGTCTAGAGATACGACCTGGTCGCAGAGAACGTCGGGATCTGCGCTCAACAGCTTGCGCGTGATCGCGTAGGACATGAAGTCGCGTACGTATTGACCCACACCTGTCGCGCGAACCAAGGACAAACCCGAAAGTCGTCGGGACTCGGCGAGGACACTTTGGGCGACCTTTTGGTATGCCTCTGGCAACCAGCCGGTATATAGCTCCCGAATGGACGCCTCCAGCTTGTGGAGCACGTCCGATAGCCGGAACTGTTCAGTAGAAATCGTGAAATTGGCCTCGCCGTGTGCGCCTACACCGGAACCAAACCCAATGATCTCTCGCGCCTCTTGAGTCTCCCGCCCTTTCTCGGCTATTAAACGTTCGTCAATGCTTGGGTCGATACATACAACCCACCCTGCCTTTTCGTGAAGGGCATCTACGACGTCTTGCCACGGCGTGTAATCCCCATAGCCCAACACAACGTGATGGGTATTCTGTGGGACTTCACGACTCTTCAAGCGCGCCATCAACTCGGCGTGAAAGGTCGTCAGGCGGAATTGGCGATTGCTCAGAACGCGCGCACGTTGCAGCCTACGACCGGGGTCGCGAAATGCACAAAACGACTTTTCCAGAATGGGAAATTTCAACGTGCGAGTTAATACGTCATATGGCTCGACGGGCTCGAACTCGTTGCCTTGGCTGCCTGCTCGAATGAATCCGTTCAAAAATGCAATGTCGACCTCTAACCCTCCGGCGATCAACTGCGCGAACTGACGGTAGTAGTTCTCCGGAGAAACGATACGATGTGCAATCGAAAGCCGCGTTTGCCTGTAGTGGGCCATTGATGTCTGATTTTCGGCCGCATCCCATCGTTCCTTCCATTGCGCTACCCATCGTGATACGCTGCTGTCGTCACTCGACTCGGTGAACAGTGTTACCGCCATCGAGTAATTCTTCATTGACGCCGACCGCTCCCCGCCCATCCTTTTGAGATATTGGTCTACAGCGGCAATGACAGGCTGAATGTTTTCATTCTGATATACAGCAATGCTAAGTCCATCATCGGCGTGCGGGTGTAGTTTGTGGTAGTCGTCGAACATATGACACAGAAGCATGGATTCCCGACTCTGGTGGAATAGCTCCATGTCGCTGATGTCATCCTCATCGAACGCATCGTAACGAAGTAATAACCGTGTCGTTAGCGATGCCTCAGTATCGCTCGCCGAGCCAATTCGGTGGATAAGCCCTTCGCCTCGAACGTCCGTATCGAGAATTCGGTTTCTATCCTTGATAAGACCAGAGAGAGGCATCTGGATGGCCGCCAAGTCAACGTATCCCTGCCAGACCAGATCTCGAAATGATTGGGTCCCTGGAGCCGACAGTTCGGTCCGGGCCACAGTTGTGAAGGACGTAAAGAGATAGTGTATGTGAGCATTGAGCATTTCCAGCAGCGCGGGATGTAATACAGTCACCACACATGACGGCTCATGTGCGTCCCAAATCCATCGATCCGCCTTGGCTCGCTCCCGGGCAGCGATGATCAAAAAGGATCTAAACAGCAACGTCGCCATGGGGCTACTGCCGCAAGTCGGATCACGTAAATAGGCACCGCAGGCTTGTTCGTAAGCTTTCCGAACATCGTCCCATTTGTCACGCAATGCTGCGTGAAGCCCCGCAGTGTTCGCCTTTTGAATGAAATGGTCATACGCGACGGCGAGCTGCCGCACTTTCGGCAACATTGGGTCATGACTATCGAGGTCCGGAGCCTTCAGCAAGTTACAAATCCGGCTGCTTTCGTCATGGGTACACTGCTGCAAAATGCGGCGAGTCTCCTCGTCATCCTTGGCCAGCATCAGCTCTTCGTAGTACGGAACATGAAATACCGGAAGGCAATATCCATCCGCTTTGGAAAGGGCAGCCGCCGCCCACTGAATTAGCTCATCGGCTACCCGATACGGCTGGATCTCGGGCAAGCGCCAGGCAAATTGTTTGGTAACGGGCTCCTCTAGACCGTCGCCGTCCACAGTAACCGCAAAACGTAGGTGTGGTTCCGCTGTTCTGGCTGATTGGCAATCAATGCTGGGATTCACAAGCCGAGAGTGGACTTGAAGACTGTCTGTGCCAAGAGAATCGACCAAGTGTTCCTGAAGAAGCTGATCTACGCCACCGAGCAATCGCTCTAAATAACCGAGGGCGTTGCTTCTACGTTGCTCCGGCGATTCGCCGTCGGCGTCGTGTTTGAATAGCCGCGACTCGACATGAATACTCTTGAGCGTCTCATGCGCAAAGACCCCGCGTTCGTTGGCTGCGCGCTTGAAGTCGCCCAAAGTGGTCCACAACGCGCTGAGGATCACTTCAACCGGCCCTCCGCTCAACTTGGCAATCGTCTCAGATTTCTGTTTCTTCTTGTCGGGGTCCTTCGGTGCTCTAAACGAAAGAATATCGTCCCTTATCACGACGAAGTCACATCCAAGGAGTCGTTCTCTGGACTTCAAATCCGCGGCTCCGATGTAATCTCTGAGGGAGTCGAACAATTCTTGGTCGGTACTGAAAGGCCGCCTAGCGTTCGGGTCTAAACCCTCACCCAGGACATTGTTTTTTTCAAACGCTGCAATCGCCTTCAAAGCGCTCTCGCGATCTCGCTCTTTAAGGAACGCGTCGTACGAGAAAAATGCTAGCGCGGCATCAAGGTATGTTCCGAATGTCTTGGCTGTCGAAAACCTAAAGCTACTGAACTCCGGGAGTCCAAATCTACCTAAACCGCCAAGTAGAACCTCTTCCGCGTCGCGTCCATCCTGCGCCCCGGACAAATCAAGGTCCTGCAAGAGCGAGCCAACCTGAAGAACATCGGATAATCCACGCTCAACAAGAGGCTTAAGGACCCAATCGAATCGCTGCACAGTATCGTTCTCGTAACCAACGTGAGACGAATCAAGTACCGCGCGGATCCAATTAGTAAAGCTGCCACCGAGCTCATCTTCCCAGATAGCGCGAAGGTCGCAGTGATGGAAATCGTCCATACTGGATGAGTCCGTGACTCGATCCACACCGATCAACAGCACAACCAGCAAGGACTTGTCATCGTGAATGATATTGCGATAAGTCGTTAGATTCTGCTTGTCATCTACCCATCCTCTCTCCGATACCTGGCGCGACGCTTCTCGTTGCGCCAGGTCGCTCCCCTCCGTCCAATCCTGCGTCAAGGGCACGGAGACCTTGATCAGCGGCACGCGCAAGCTTGGTCTCTCAGCGCAAAAGGAAGTTAGGAGACTGCCTATCTCAAGGACGACCGCCGGTGGAAAGCTCGGCATCATGAACAGCAACTTGCCAGTTGGAGTCCCGCCATTGGCAGTCGACTCGATCTGCCGCCGCATATACTCAAAACTGCTGTAAGCAAGAAGGTTCATGCCTGCCCCTTCCCAACCCCAAAGGGATTATTGACGAGAGAACACGAATCGGAGAGGCGGATCAGCATGCCCGACGCGTCGAGCATATCGATTAGCCACCCGTCTGCAGCTCCACCCAAAGTCGTTAGGCGAGATGTTCCGGACCACAAACAAGACCGGCCAATAGTCTCATCGTCTACCGCGATTCCGTAGTGGCCGAAAAGAAGCCTCTTAAAAACGTCATAAGTGACCCGCTGGCCGGGGCGGATGATGGATAATACCAAGCAACGTAGAAGCTTATCGTTGAAGACAAAGCGTGCTCCGGCGCCCCTCTTAGGAACGATAAGCCCGATCCGTTTTGCGACGGTGACAAATAGACTATGCCCATACCGAGTGTCAGCTTCGGTATAAATATCGTCTCCGCCTGGAAAGCTGTCACCTTGCCTAATGCTGGGGTGTCGGAGGGCATCATAGATCATGCGCTGCACAGCATTGACGTTTCGCCGGGATATCTGCTTAACTGCAGTGTGCCGTCCTGCGGGATCGGAGACAGCCCACACGTAAGACAACGGACCTGCACCACTCTTCGGATCACCAGATTGCTTCGCATACCGCGCACTCTGTGCACAGAGGCTTCTGAGTACTTGAAGGGCACACAGGATCTCAAGCAACTCCAGTCGCTCCACGGGATCAACGAGAGCCTCGCAGAGCCTGCGAAACTCTATGGCGAAGAGCACTCCTTCGCGCCAACTCTCTTCAGGACACCAGCCGCACGAAGCGAATCGCCGGTCCGGCGGGTTGATGAAATCCGTCTTTAGCGCCGTCAACGATTCTACACTCGAGTCCAGAAAGTCCGCCAACTTATTGACGGTCTCAGGACAGGTACTGAAAAGGCCGGCTAGAGCGGCTCCAAGGGAATGATGCAGTTTTGTGGGGTCGCTCTCATCAGGTGAACAGCCTATACCGGCTTCGCGCAGCCACGTCTGCACCGAACTCCCCTCCTGGCGAAGCGCATTGCAAAGCTGTAGATATAGAAGTTCACCTCCACGGGCGAGGAACCTATGCCGACCAAAAGAAAAGAAGTGGAGGAAGCGCTCAGTGACCTCACTCCATTCTTCGACGTCATCTCGGCGTGCCACGGTATCATTCCAAAGGGTCTCACCGGCGATGACACTCCTCGATATTGGAAGAAATGCTTGAGCACACCAAGTGCGCTGCCCGCCTACGCTCTGAAAACCAAGAAACAGGTTCTCCAGCGTCCTCAGTACCTCTCTCGAATCCATTGCACCGAAGACGCTGACCTTCTTTGTCATCGCCTCGATGAGCTCTCGATAATGTTGCTTGTGAGTGCTATGTCGAGTATCTAGCTTGGATGCGCCAAGAAAAACGAATAGCTTGAGATTGAGGCGCGCTTTGGGCGCATATTCCAAAGGCGCACGAGCTGGCCAAGATCGTAGCAGCTGAACACTAGGCAGGAGTTCGTCTGGTATCAGTGTGCAGTCTCCGATAACCTTTGGCGATGTAGCTACAAGGAGCAGTTCAAGCAATAGTTCAGAGACGGTCTGGTCGGCAAAAAAGCGGCGTCCGAATAGACGGATGGCGGGGTTGTAATCGTCATCGCCCTTCCTATTCTGTTGTAACTCGATGGAGGGGAATGGCCTAACCATCAGTCACCTCAAGACGATCGCCGCGCACCGAGAATATCTGTCGCCGAAACGTATTATTCGTGCGAAGTCGCACTAGCATAATATCGTCACTCCGCTCGGACCCGACGCTGCTGATCAACTGACCCTTGAATCGCTCGAGCCTATCGACGTAAGAAGCTTCCAAAATCCTCCCGACTTCTCCTTGGTTTCGCATTATGACGTAATCCAGAAATGGGAGACCTAATGGCAGGAGCAACTGCTGAGAGCGTGCTCGTCCATCCAATACCAACTCCCGTCGGATGCCACCCGCGCCATTGTCACTGGTGATTAGTTGCACCCGAAAACTCTCTTCCGGGCAACGGGTGAGCACGACTTGGGCGCTTTGTCGGACGTCTTGCGAGCGCCTGCTCAACGTAACGAATAGATGTCGGTCGGATACGGCACCCTCTGGCAGGCGCACGCCCGAGAAGTGTTCTTGCAGTACGTGCATAATCCGTCGGTGAAGAGAGGTTGTTTCCTGCAAACTAAGTATCCCGTTTTGCTGAGATTGCCAGCGGGCAAAATCCAAAAGCATAACCGATTTTAGGAATGAAGCGATGAATCTGTCGTCGCCCTCATCAAACCTGTGCAAGAAGAACACAGCCCTACGAACTTGCTCTCGAGCATCAGCTGCGGGAACAGAACGGGCCGCACCATCCTGCCGCAAAGAGTCGAAATCAGCGGGAGACCACGCAGCGCGCAAAAGGAATGATTGGCCGCGGCTCCTGGACCACAGTTTTCGCTCCCACGCTGGACATGGCTGATCTCCGAATCCTTGTTCTCTGACCGCCCGCACGGCCCGGATTTGAAGAGCGGGTCCATCGAGAGTTTTGCCGTTGTCGCCAAAGAAGCGATTGAAGAACATGAACTCTGTCATCGGCGGTGGGCTAGCGCGCTGCGAAAGTTTGATTACATCGGTATAGCTGAGTCCCGATGTAATCATATACGCCATGTGAGCGCACAACTGACGCAACGTCAGTCGAGTGCCATATTCGTACATTCGGCGATATGCCAGGAATAGTCGGTTCTTGACAACCTCTTGGTTCGCCTGAATTAAGGAGACGTTCGCGAAAATAGGACAGTAGGGTCGACACTCAGCCGTGGTGCATGCTTGCCACCGCTCGGCCGCCAACATGCGTTCGAAGATCTGCTCTGCAATGCCAAGATTATCCATCATGGCAACGTTAAAAATACGAAACAACGTCTCGTGAAAATCGATGTCACTCGGGCGAGGGTTGCTCATTGCTCCCAAGAGATCGCTTTCGATACGCACCCAATCACCAGATTGTTCATGCACCTTAAACGTGTCGAGCATCGTTCCGGTGTTTGAAATTACGAAGAAGCGTCCCCCGAGCGGATCTAACATCTCAGTGAGCACTTCTGTACGCTGAGTGGGAGACCATTCACTGAAATCCTTGATCACGCTGATAGTTGTTTGCCCTGCTTTGATGTCCTTTCGGGGGCTCAGCGGTTCAGTAAGAGGCTTGTCTATAGATAGCCCCATAAGTCGCTTCACCAGCTCCACCGCAATGGTTGATTTGCCATCTCCGGCATGGCCAGTGACAATCACGTGACGCCTGTCTGGGCCGAGGAGTATCCCTTGAATAGTTTGTACTAGTGGGTGCGGAACATGAATGAAGCCGAATAACGGATTGCGAGCTTGGGATTCCGCTAGAGCACTATCTGTGTCGGCAGTGCGGCTGTGCAATGAATTCAAGTACGGCACGAAAGAATTGGGATCAGAAACTCCTTCCGATAAAACGGTCAGTTCGTTCAATCCCGGTGCTTCAGACTTAATGGAGATCTCGTCGAGCAGCAGAAAGACCTCGGTCGCAATAAGTGATGGCGTAGCCTCCTTGGATGCTAATGCAGCATCAAGAGCGTCGCGCATGTGCTTAGTGGATGTAAACCGCAGGGACGAGTCAGAAGAGCTTCCCGTTCTTAACCAAGTTAGGAGAGCGGCCGGAACTTCGGTGACAGCTGCGGTACAGTCGCCCGGACGACTGCCGACCAACCATTCATGCAGTGTCACCGCGAGCGCATACAGATCGCCATCCTCGCAGTACTTACGGTCTTGGCCAAGTCTCAGGTCGGGCGCCACATATCCTTCGGTGCCCTCATATGTTCCAACGTGGGGCTCAGAGGCGGCTCCGAAATCGATGAGTACTGGGCGATCTCCCTCGGCCAGCAGAATATTATCAGGCTTGATGTCATTATGGAGAATTGGTCTGGGGATACCCTCTTCACTATTTGAATGCAATGCGGCCAGGGCATCCAGAATCTGGCTCGCGAAAGATGAAAAGCGAACGATGTTTGGGGGCTCGCCCGCGACGATCTCATCCCGCAAACTCCGGCCGGACACCCATTCAAAGGGAATGTAGTATCGACCATCTGTCCATTGATTAGGAGAATCGACGCGAACGATGCACGGGTGGTGGACGCTTGCCGCAAAGCGCTGTTCATCTACAACCCGTTGCAAAAGTACGTCCCTGTCAAAGAGCTTCAATGCTATTTGTCGGCCTCGAGCGCCTACAGCGCGATAGATCTGTGACTCTGCACCCTTGCCAAAGAACTGCTCAATAGCGTAAAGACCCGATCGATCTCCCGGGGGGAGTAACGGATTCTGGACAACGACGGCCGGATCTTGAACTCCTTCGAGTCTCTTGAGCACCAGTAGTGCAGTTGCGGGTCTCTTGGACGGTTCAAGTTGAACTAAGTCGAAGATCAGATCTACGAAATGCCGTGGAACCTGGTGTGAAGCAAGCGTTTTTCGGTGAGAAACTCCAAGTCCCCCATTCGACTGCTCCAGATCAGTAGAGCAGCCGAAGGGCCGGTCTCCAGTGAGCATTTCGTAAAATACGACGCCGACACTAAATAAATCGGCGGCCTCGTGAAGGGGGCCGGCGAAGTAGATCTCCGGAGCAATGTACGGCGTGCGCTTGAGTTCACTAGAATCAGGAATGACCGTAAGACGTTCACCGTCGACTTGGAACGAGAGATCGAAATTCATCAATTTCGGAATATTGTCGACTATCAGCACGTTCTCGGGCGCGACTGCCCGATGGATCACGCACTGCTCATGGACGGCATGAAGTCCGCGGACCAGACCAGAAGTGATTGCCGTTGCCCGATCGGTGCTCAGCGCTCCTTCTCTGGCCAACACGTCGCGGAGCGTTCCCGTTTCAGACCAATCGCTCCCTTCGACGAGAAAATTGTTTTCGTTTGGGATCGCCCATACCTTCAGCACATTCGGGTGATCGCCGATCTTCGATACCGCATTTAACGTCGCAGTAGCTCTTTCGTGGGCACGTCGTCTCTCTACTTCCGATTTGTTGACGGGTGGATAGAAAATACGTAGGCGACTGAGCTTTCGATGGCGGATGTCCGTACGCCTGGCAACTACCTCTGCTCGTTCTGCATGCTGATACAGTCTCTCCACAACTTCATAACCAGGGAAAATAAAGTCCCGCGGCGGGCCAGCTGTATTGAGCTTTTTCACATACTCGGCGAAAGCCTTGCATTGCAACTTTGTCAGATGGGACGCAACAGATTTCCGCTGGTCCTTGAGGTATTTTAAGAATCGATCAACGGAGTCGAAGGTTGGGTTGTTGGTTGTTGTGGTTGGAATAGATGCTCCATTTACAACAACGTCAGGGTTCGTCAGCACTACAACAGACTCAAAATAGACTGAAGGATACTGCGGAAACTGGTGCTCGTAAAGCCCCCTCAGCAGCTTGGCTTTAAAATTATTCGCCTTGTGAGGGTCAGACTTGAAAAAGGAGCCATTCTGCAGCCAAGAATTCGGCCGGATGTCAATGCGTCCACTCCAATGCTTGAGTTCGACGACATAGACGCCAAATGCAGAAACGATGACCAGGTCCACTTCGAAATACCGATTTGACTGCGGATCGTGGAGCTCGAGATTTGTTAATACTTCACCAAGTTCATTTGATTGCACCTGCCGCCCGATGTTATTCAACACGACTGCTTCGTGTGTAAAGAGTGACTCAGCACCGTGCTGTTCCTGATCCAAGGCGCCATTTGCGCGACTCTCTAGTCCTGAGCGAATAACCGACACAAGCGTTTGCTCGAGTTGTTCATTAGAAGGAGGATCCCTGAGGAAGTCAAAGACAGAGCTATCAATCTCTGCGCATTTGACCAGTCGTTGGAGGTCGCCCGCCGAACCAACTGTCGATACAGCATTGAGCGCAGCCTCCAATCCGTCGTGCGGAACCAGCCGCCAAAAGGAATGGCGAGAAAGGTGAAAAAATGGCGTATGAGGCCGGTCTCGATCCGCATCGCCACCAAAGCGCTTCAAAAGCCCAGAGAAAGTCGAACGGAACGCATCATCAAAAACGACTGTAGGAGTTTGAATGATTCCTTGCCGTATCAATTGGACGACAGTGAGCACCGCTAAATGCTTCTGCGGTTTGAATCCTTTTCCCGAAGGACTTAAATTCGATAGTTCGGCTATGAACTGATCGATTGTCATGGATTTTGCTCTCCGTGACGGAGCATCGCCAGACTAGCTTCCTTCGGCTGGTAACCCCTTATTGCCGTGACGCTTTCCGTGAGTGCGTTGATGGCAAACTCTACTTCCTCTTCCGTCGTGTAGCGTCCAAGGGATATCCTGACGAAGCATCGCGCTATTTCGCGAGAGTGGCCACATGCCAGCTGGACATGAGACGGAGATACGGCACCTGCCGTGCATGCAGAACCCGTGCCAATACAGATGCACCGAGCATGCGCAATAAGGGCGTCTGCGGGTACTCCCAAGAAACAGATGCTTGATGTGCCGGGGAGTCGTTCCGCCGCGGAAGCGGCAACAACGACATCGGTGTTACGGTCCAGAATTGATTGTTCGAATAAGTCGCGTAGCCTCCTGATCTGGCTCGTTTCGCTCGTCAGAGTACTCGTAGCTTGTCGACACGCCTCAGCGAGACCAACAATCGCTGGTACGTTCAGCGTTCCTGGGCGAAATTCGGCCTCTTGTCCACCGCCAAGAAGAATAGGCCCTATAGCTAATCTTGCACTACCACGCCTCACGAACAAGATACCGATTCCCTTTGGTCCATACAGTTTGTGACCGCTGAAGGAGGCGAAATCGACTTTTAACTCGTCTACAGAAACCGGAACCTTCCCCAGCATCTGGCTCGCATCGCAGTGAACGAGCGCCCCGTGTGCATGCGCGATTTCCGCAATGGCTTTAATAGGTTGCAGTGTCCCTATTTCATTGTTCGCTCCGTGAACTGAAACCAGAAGCGTCGTGGCGTCGATCAGACACGCAGCGGCTTGCAAATCGACAATTCCATTCCCTGTTACCGGTATTTGGACAACCTCAAATCCTCGCTCTGATAAGCGCCTACATGGTTCCAGAACAGATTTATGCTCAATTGCACTGACAACGATTCGCCTTCTAACGTTTGAACCGTCCACTAGCCCTAATAGGACCATATTGTTGGCTTCGGTTGCCCCGCCTGTAAAGTAAATTTCCTCGGCGGTGGAAGATCCGATCGCTGCAGCCACATGACCTCGTGCGTCATTGACGGCCCTTGCTGCTTTCCTGCCCATGGCGTGTAGGCTGGAAGCGTTGGCAAAGTCTTCCCGGAAGAATGGCAACATCGCGTCAAGCACTTCACGTGAGCATGGCGTTGTCGCGTTGTAGTCCAAATAGACGATTTTGCCGAGCTTCACAGATGACAGATTGTGCATCCAGATGGATCCTCGTCCGCCTCAGCAGCAAAAACATTAACCAGTGGTCGCTCTGAAGCGTGGCCAGCCTGCCTGGCAGTGCGCGCCTCGAAATCCCGCTTGATCTGAGCTACTCGTTCGGGCTGAGCCAACTCTGCAAGACTCTCTCCTTGCACCCACGTGTAGCGCTCACCAGTGACCTGATCCTCCTTTTCGTATGCCATTGCTTTCTGAAACAGCTCGGGATGAGTCTCCAATAACCCCACCCACTCGCGCCTCTGTTGGTAAAAACAAAAGTAACAGCCGGAGCGAGACCGCCATTCGTAATATGTCGGGAGACCGAGCGGTTTGCCACCAACATACGTCGTGTTCAGTATTTCAATTACATCACTGCGTTTAATGCCTTCCTCCACGAACGGGTACTTCGCCACGATATTTGGTTTCGTAGAGATATATCGCTTTCGATGACCCTCATCGGAACGTATACCGACATAGCTGATAACCTGGTCGTCTCCTATGTAGCGCTCGTAGGGCTTGATCTTTAGATACTCGGTACACCACCGCATCTGAGGAGATGGAAGGAATCCTTTTCGAATCTCCAGTAGATCGTCGAATCCAAGTCCCTCTCCCTTCAGGCGAATGACCTTCCTCTCCAAATAGATCTCTAGGAGATCGAGATACTTGTAAGTCTCGGCAAGTTCCTTATCCGTGTCGCAGAAGACGTACTCCATCTCTGGAACACGATTCTTCATGTAAATAGCGAGAGCGGCGCTATCCTTGCCACCAGACAGCGCAAGAATGTGTCGAACCTTTCCTTTTTCTCTGTCCATCAACGGTTCCTGCCTCCCTTTTGATCCATCCCATCAATGTCACGCACTAATGCGATCAGAGCGGCCTTGACCACATTGTTAGAGTCGGTTCTTGCGCATCCGTCCAGATACCGTCGCAAATTCTTGATCAGTCGACCCGCTCGCTTTTGCTCAGCTGGCTTCAGTTCTGCTAAAGTGGGCGCTCCAAACGCCGAACGACCGAGAGCAGCACCGGCGTTACGGAAAAGTTCCCCAACCGCGCGCGTGGATTCGGGGAAACGCACGTCATCACTGTCGGTCCAATTCGCGGGTGGTCGACTTGCGAGCAAAGCGCAGACCGATTCGACGCCCTCTCGCCCCGCCCGCGCCTGAATCACCCTTCGAACGAAAGAGAGCAACTGGGGATCGGTGACCGCGTTCTCCAGACGTATTGCCTGCTTGCGGAGTAACTCCCACCCGCGCTCCCCAACGGGTAATCCGCAACTCTTTAGCAATGTGTCTCTGGCGCGGTCGACCGCAAGCGGGGCGGCTGCCGACCACCGTTGAAAGCTCTGATTCAAGGCTGCGAAAAACTTCTCGATCTCCCGTTGCTGCGGCCTGTTGGTTGAGAACGCAGTTAATCCAAGGGCTTCGGGAATTGCAACGAAAAGAAAACGCTCCGGGGACTTTGCGCCCTGGAAGGCTTCGCGCAACGCCAGGACTTCGTTAGACAACTGTCGTGTGTTCCAAGCAAATTCCGGCAGAGCCTTCGCCATTCGGAACAACGCTCGGACCACGGGAA
>CATPCN010000591.1 GCA_955652855.1 uncultured Chthoniobacterales bacterium
CGCAGAAAGTGCGCGAGCTTCGCAACCGAAGTGGTCTTTCCCGTTCCATTCACACCGACAATCACGATCACGTTTGGTTTTCCCGGGAGCGGTTCAATCGGGGCGGGCACGGAAGGCAGAATACGCAAAATTTCTTCGCGCGTGACTTGCACGATTTCGTCGGCGGTGATCGTGGTCCAGGCGGCGCGATCTCGCAACGCCGTGACGATGCGCAGAGTCATCGGCACACCGAGATCAGCGCGAATGAGCGTTTCTTCGAGCTCATCCCAATCGATTGGTTTGAAGCTGAACTGGCGGGAGAGTGATTTGAGAAGATTCATTCCATTGTCACGCTTCGCTCCGCTCGAAATGACAAAGATTATTTCGCGGTTGAATCTTCCGCGCGCGGCGCCGCTTCGCGCAACGGCCTCGACAAATCATCTTTCACGCGATCGAGAATCCCGTTTACAAATCGTCCCGACTCCGCGCCGCCAAAAGTTTTCGCGAGCTCGATGGCTTCGTTGATCGAGACGACCGGTGGAATGTCGTCGCGATGAAGCATTTCATAAATCGCGAGGCGAAGAACATTGCGGTCGACGGCGGAGATGCGATGGAATTCATAATTCGCGCAGTAGCGTCTGATCCGCTCATCGATTTCATCGAGATGCTCGATCATGCCCTCGATCAACGGTTGTGCGAATTCGCGCACGCGGGGCGTAGCCGGGCAGAACTCCCAAAATTCCTCGATCTTTTCCGGGCCGCCTCCTCCGTGCAGATCGCGCCAGAAATGATATTGAACGGCGGCCTGCCGCGCGACCCGACGTTTGCCCATAAATTATTTTGCGCGCAACTCGCTCATGACATTCGCGATCTCGACCGCGGCGCGCGCCGCTTCCGTCCCGCGATTAATTGTATTCTCGAGACAACGCTCGCGCGCCTGGTCTTCATCTTCCAAACTGAGCACGGCATTGATGATTGGCACGCCATTCTCAATCGCGATCCGCTGCAGCGCATCCGTCACGGAGCGGCTCAGATTTTCGGCATGTGCAGTGTGCCCTTTTAAAATGACGGCGAAGGCAAGAATCGCATCGGTATTTTTCTGCAGCGCCAGTTCGCGCGCGACGATTGGAATTTCAAATGCGCCCGGCACCTCGTGGATCGACGTGTCGCTGCTGTGAGAAATTGCGCGCAGTTCCTGCGTGGCGTGATCGACGAGCCCTTGCACGTACAGCGCGTTGAATTTGCTCGCGACGATCGTGAAGTGGCGTTTGGTGGCAGAGCTGCTGGGGCGCGGCGGGATAATGTTCGACATTTTAATTTCTGCTGCTCAGAGCATGTGGCCCATCTTGATTTTTTTGGTCTCAAGATATTTCGCGTTGTGCGGATTCGCTTCACTGCGAATTGGCACCTGCTCGATCATTTGAATCCCGTAACCTTCGAGGCCGACAACCTTCTTCGGGTTGTTTGTCAAAAACCGGAACTGTCGCACGCCCAGATCGAAAAGAATCTGCGCGCCGAGCCCGTAATCGCGCAAGTCGGTCGCGAAACCGAGTTTCGCGTTCGCTTCCACCGTGTCGAGCCCTTCCTCCTGCAATTTGTAAGCGTGAATTTTTGCGGCGAGTCCAATGCCACGCCCTTCCTGGCGCATGTAAACGAGAACGCCATTGCCCTCGTCGGAAATTTGTCGCAGAGCCGCGTGCAATTGATTTCCGCAATCGCAACGGCGCGAGCCAAAGACATCGCCGGTCAGACATTCGCTGTGCACGCGCACGAGCGTCGGCTTGTTTTTGTCGATCTTGCCTTTGACAAGCGCGAGATGATGCGCGCCATCGAGCGTTGAGCGGTAAAGATGCAAATCGAAATCGCCGTAATCAGTTGGCAATTTCACAACCTGCTCGAGTTCGACCAATTTTTCGCGCACGCGTCGATGCGCGATCAAACTTTGGATCGTGCAAATGCGCAGCCCGTGTTTCTTGCGAAACTCCATTAGCTCGGGCAAGCGCGCCATCGTTCCATCGTCGTGCAAAATTTCGCAAAGTACGCCGGCAGCTTGCAATCCGGCCATGCGCGCGAGATCGACAGCCGCTTCCGTGTGCCCGGCCCGGCGCAACACGCCCCCGTCCTTCGCGCGCAGCGGAAAAACGTGGCCCGGCTGAACCAAATCATCCGGCGCCGATTTCGGATTCGCGATTGTTTGAATCGTCGCCGCGCGATCGTGCGCGCTGATTCCTGTAGTCACGCCGTGCGCCGCATCGACCGAGACGGTAAAATCCGTTCGATACATCTCTCGGTTTTGCGCGACCATGCGCTGCAAGCCGAGTTGTTCGGCGCGTTCGTTCGCGATTGGTACGCAAATGAGCCCGCGCCCGTACTTCGACATAAAGTTCACCGCGTCCGGCGTCGCTTTTTCCGCGGCCATCACGAGATCACCTTCATTTTCCCGATCGGCGTCGTCCGTCACGATCACGATGCGGCCGTCCGCGATTTCGCGCACGACGTCGTCAATCGCATCGAATTGGAAAGCCTCTTTCGCCTCGACAATCATTGGCGATATCATCGCGTTCGCCGCGCGTATCGGCAACGTCAATTCACTTCGCGCTCGTCGCCACGATCGCTTCCGGCCGGTACATATCGTGATTGCTGCCCTGAAACTCCGCTTTCAGCTTCACTTTGAACTGCGCAAGATCGACAAGATCCCACCGCGTGAAATTCCACCCCCCGTTCTTGCGCGGCTCGTGCTCAAAACCGACGACGAAATGCACAGCGTCATCGCGCACTTTGTTTGTCGCAATTTTCGGTTCGAAGTAAAACGTGCGAAACGAGCTATCGCGGCTGCCCGCTGCGTAAAGTTTGGGATCGAGATAAAAAACACGCTTGCTCGCAAGATCGACAATCCGCAAGTCAGGATAACCCGAGCGCTGCACGTGGTCATCGGTTGTGTGCGGAAAATCGCAGCTCAAACCCGGCGCCGCATTGAGTAGATCGCGCAACATATCTTCAAAGTGACTGCTCACTTCGTTGATTCGCGGAATGCCCTGAATCACGCTGCCCGGTGCATTCATTCGCCTAACGACTTCATCGAGCGCGCTACTGATCTGCTTGACGACGCGCCGATCGATTTCATTTTTTGAGTCGAACGCCTGAACGCGTTTGCCCGTCGTGTCGAGAATCACTTCGCTAAACGGAATTCCGCGCAGTTGTCGATCTTCGTCGAGCAGCCAAGGAATCAATTGATCGACCGGCGGCTTGGGAGACGTCGCTTGTAGCGGCGCGGTTTGGGCGTGCACATTTGCCCACGCTGTCATCCCGAGCGTAGCGAGGGATCTCGCAAACGTTCTATTTCGTTTCAACTTTGACAGCTTCTTCAAGCAGGGACCGAACTTGCAGGATCGATTGATCATTTCGCGCGTGCACGAGAAAAAACGGCTCATCTTTCGCTATGCGCTCGCCGATTTTCTTGATCTGCGAAAACCCCACCGCGAAATCAATTGCGTCGTCCGCTCGTTGCCGGCCGCCGCCAAGCAAGACGGAGGCGCGTCCGATAAGTGCCGCGTCCATTTTTTTTACGACGCCTTTCTTTTTCGCGGTGATCGGGCGGACTACTGGCGCGCGGTGTACATCGACAATTTTTTCCAGCGTCGTCGCGTCGCCATCCTGCGCGTAAACCAGCGAAATGAATTTCTTCCATGCGTGTCCGTCTTTCAGCCGTTGCTCGAGATCGGCCCGCGGCGTCGTAGAAACTTTCTCGGCAAGATCGACAATCAACTTCACAAGGTCTTTCGGACCACCGCCGTGCAAGATCTCGACGCACTCCGCCACTTCGAGTGCGTTGCCGACGGCGCGCCCGAGCGGTTCATTCATCGGGCTGAGCAAATGCGACATCTTCACGCCCATGCGC
>CATPCN010000592.1 GCA_955652855.1 uncultured Chthoniobacterales bacterium
GCATAGCTAAGCAGAAGAAATGCATAGTACGCCGGAAAAATCCGCATCGTGCGTCGCAGGTAGAACCGCCGAATGGAAACATCTCCTGTTTTCTTGTGCTCCCGCATCAATAGGCGAGTGATGAGGAAACCACTGAGCACAAAAAAGGCGCTTACGCCAAGGTCTCCTGGCACTCGGAGTGGGAGGTTGGAGTGCGATGCGACGACTGTAAACACCGCGACAGCGCGGAGACCGTCGAGCGCGGGGAGATGACTCTGCGAAAGGACGTCGCGAAACCCGGTACTGCGTGACGTGATTAATGCCTTTGCATTGCGCAGGAGCTTCATTTCACGCCCTGATCCAGCATCAGCGTCCAAACTCGCGCAGCCAACTCGAGGGCGGGTTTGCGATTGGCACGTGGCGCGGTCCTGACGTTCTGCACGGATCTCCTGAGAGGCAATCTGCGGAAGGACACTCTCTCCCGAATGACTAGCCACGGAGTGCAAATGCGATTCCGCATAATGCGCCTCTTCGGACGCTACGGGAGATTGCTGCAAGTCGTTTGTGCGCTTTAAGTTGCCGGGACATGGGCGCGCCGATTTGATCGACCGCGGAGACTCCTGCCAGCAGCAGTGTCGCGCAAGCGCAACAGCGTTCGACTAGCGCTGCCTTTCGACTTCACGCCATCTCGGTGCCTGCGTAGATGCCCGTTGCACGCCTGACGACCGGGATGGTATCATGGCACGGTCACGACGGCGAGTGACTGGCTTTACACGTGATTCGTCCCGCAGATGCCACTGCCGCGCATCAACTCGGAAGAATTAGTACTCCTCCCACTTGCATAACACGAAGGCGGGGTTTCACCTTCACGTCCGCGCAGACACTCCGCGATTCAGATGCCTTCGACGAAACCAACTTACGACAGCTGCCAGCATGACGAGGTCTGATCAAGGCCTCCGCATCGCAATGATGATCGAGTCGGACGGACCAGGAGGAGCGGAGATGATGGTGTTTCGCCTCTCCGAGGAACTCCGCCGACGCGGCCACACGGTCTTGCCGGTCGGACCACGGAAGGGCACCGGATGGATGGGAGATATGTTCCGGAAGGCCGGTTTTTCTCAGGAGACGTTCTGGCTGGCGCGACCGATCGATCCTGCTTGCGTCGGTCGGCTCATGCAGCTTTTCCGGCGACACAGTATCGATCTCGTCCACAGCCATGAGTTCACCATGGGCGTATATGGCTCCACTGCGGCCAGACTGCTTGCCATTCCTCACGTGCTGACCATGCACGGCGGCTTGACGGTTACTAAGGCGCTACGACGACGGATCGCGTTGCGCTGGGCCATACGACAATCTGGCCATGCGGTCGCCGTCTCGAACGCCACCGGGGAAGAGTTTGCGCGCGATCTGGGTCTTCGGAAGACCGCGTTCACGGTAGTACACAACGGTGTCCCGGCGAAGACAGGGAACGCTGAGCGAGTGCGTCGAGAATTCGGCCTTACGGGCAGTGACACAGTGATCCTGGCCGTCGGAAACCTCGAGCGGAACAAGAATCATCGCATGCTGCTTGAGGCGCTCGTTCGTCTTCAACAAGATGGGCTCGCCGTGCCGTGGAGGCTCATCGTCGCCGCGGGACGCGGCGGAGACGAGCATCAATATCTGCTGGAGTACCTGCGTGCTCAGCGCCTCGACGATCGCGTGCACATCGTAACCGGACGTAACGACATCGCCGACCTACAGGCCCTCGCCGATATCTTCGTCTTGCCGTCTTTGCGGGAGGGATTGCCGATGGCTCTTCTGGAAGCCATGGTTGCTGGCAAGGCCATCGTCGCGTCGGCAACCGGCGGAATACCGGAAGCGATCGTCAACGGACGCGAAGGAATACTCGTCCCGCCGGGAGACCTCGATGCTCTCGCCGCGGCGCTTCGGACATTGTTGACCGATCCTGTGCGGCGTCGCGAGTTCGCCGCGGCCGCTCTCGCACGCGCACACCGGGAGTTCACCGTGCAGGTGATGGCGGACACTTACTTGGCGATGTACGAGCGGCTGCGAGGGCGACGATCGTGAATTTCTGCTTGAGGGCACCATGGCGTTGATCAAACATGATCGTGTTCAGAGGTCCTCCGAGGTGGCGTCCATTTCCAGCGCCGTCAAAACAAGCCCTGAGCCTCGCACTGCTGAGGAGATGTACCTCGACCTGCTGAAACGAAGTCTGACCAGAACCCTATTCGCAAAGCGGCATGAGCGCCACACGCTGAAGCCGGGCCGTCTTCTGCGCCGCTCCCTTCATGCCTTCGTGAGACGTGCTCTCGCTCCACTTCACCTGGAACTCGTTCGTGTCGTCCGCTCAGGGCCAGAGGACTACGTCGAATCAGGCCACGAGGCGGGCAATCGGGTCGAGGACGCGGAGACAATGCTGGGCACCCTCCAGCTGGACCAAATGCAATTCTGCATCACTGACGTTTGCGACCGCGGTATTCCCGGCGATTTGCTCGAGGCCGGCGTCTGGCGAGGAGGCATGACGGTTTTCATGCGAGGCGTCCTGAAAGCGCGGGGCGACGCGGC
>CATPCN010000593.1 GCA_955652855.1 uncultured Chthoniobacterales bacterium
ACACGAAAGGCTCCGCGGCGTCCCTGGAGCCGGAAGGGATGTTAGGATTGCCGAAATATTGGGTCGTCTGGTATTTGGTTCCGTTGCCGGCCGTGATAGTGCCGACTCCGTTATTGAGAAAGGTCAGCAGGTCTTGCGTGCTGAAAGTCGCGTACCGCGTAGTGCCTGAATATAGGTCAATCCTGTTGAACTGGTCGCCCGCGGACCACCAGAACCCGAAATAGGCAGCGGGGTGGGTCAGAGCCAGAAAGACCGGATTGGTGGTATTCGTGGAATTGCCGACCGAAAAGTAATTGGTTTGCGAACTGTGAGTACTGTCTGTACCTCCGCCAAACACACTGGGCGCGGAAATCGCAAAGGGATTGCTCGCGCTGCCGGTGTAGACGCCAATGCCCGCGGCCGAAGTATAAGCGGTGGTCTTCACTCCCGTCGTCAACTGGTCGAAAGTCTCGTTCGCCACGCCGGCGACGGTGCTCGACTGGGCGGCCGGGGGAGAAAGGTACACAGTCAGCGTTCCCGTGCTGAATGCTGGAGAAGCAGCCATCAGGAGGACGGATGCGACTTTGCAAAGAAGACTACGGCCCGGCATAGTGATCTCAATTCGACCGGTTGTTTCGGCATGTGCATTAGAATGCGCACTGCGCCAGGATTGCGAGGCGCTCTTCATGGGGTCACCAAATAGAAGTCAGCGGCCGAGGTGGCGATCGACTGCATTAACGCGCTTGCGCTGCCGCTGTATTGCAGGGTCATGATCCGAATACCCGCGGCCTTTGCGGCATTCGCTGCCGCCAGCGTTGCGGTGTTGTTGGGCGCGCCTGCGTCCGCCCCATCCGAAAGCACGATCACGATAGGCGTCGACGAAGGGTTGTGCCGCGTACTCGTCAGTTCCTGCTGCGCCGCTGCGATCCCGGCGCCGATATAGGAAGTTCCGCCAGCCGTGATATTATCCACCACGGACTTGGTTTGCGCTCCGTTGGTTGTAAGCGTCTGGTCAACGCGCGCCGCGTTGGTAAAGGACACAATTCCGGCTTGATCGGGCTGCAATTGCAGTGAGTCTATGAAGGACTTGAGCGCCGCCTTCGCGTTCAGCCATGCCGCGCCGGAGATCTGGGCGCCCGGTCAACCACCAGCATTGCGTCGATAGAGACCGGACATACCGAGATCGCCCCCGTACCGATTCCGGGGATCGAATAAGTGGCAAACCCGCCGCTGCCAAGTGTTGCGTACAGTGTCGCGCCCGCCGCCTGCATGCTGGTTAGCGGCTGGGACAGCGGAAAGCTTTGTAGCACGGGAACTGCCGGATTGGTGATATCCACAATCAGTAATACCTGAGCGTTGCTGGCGTCCAGCACCCCCGCGAACGCGAAAAGATAATTCCCGATGCGGGTCGCGCCGCCCCCGGGGCCCATTTTGTAAGTGGTGGTGGTTGTCGATAAAATCGTGGGCGCCCGGCGATTGGTGATATCGAAAGTGGCTACTACGATGTTGCCCTGGGCTGGGGTTCCGTTTGGACCGTAGCCGCCGTTATTACCGATACCGACCGCAACCGCGCCCTGGACCAGCGGAGCATCGAAATGAATCGTCCCGGGAATTAATAACTGCCCGGCGATGTTCATGGAGTCGGGGCGCGTCACGTCCGCCACTTGAAGCCGTCCCGAGCCATTATTCTGTGCCCCCGTCGAAGTACTGCCGCCCAGGTAGATCAGGGATGTGTCGGCTTGGGTAGCGCCCAGAACCACGCTCTGTGCCCCCAGTACGCTGTCGACTTGCGGTTGCTCGAGCGCGCTCACCAAGGCTGGGCTGCTGAGGTTTGTCAGGTCAACCGACAAAAGATCCCCATATTGCCCGTCCCACTGAATTTTCAAGAAATAGGTGAGAGCGTTCGTCGGCACAAAAGCAAAGTTCCCCAGAAACACCGGCTCCTGGAAGAAGCGTTTGTTCAGCGGGAAGGCGGTGATCAGAGCAGGCTGCAACGGATTCGACAGGCTGAAAGTGCTCACGCCTGGTCCCGGACCGCTCTGCAGTGAACTTGTCTGATCCGCGAATACAATCAAGGTATTGCGTTGCACGGCGCAGTGAATATCCGCGGAGTTTTGAACAAGTCCGGAAAGAGCTGTCGCGACCACTCGCGGGCTCGCGGGGTTACTGATATCCACCACAGAAATCTCGTTATCGTCGCACACATACGCCAGGGTGCCATTCAAGGCAAACGACTCCGCCGGAGACGCCGTTGCGACTGAGTTGAGGGCCACCACCGGCGTCGCCGATCTCGGGCGGTGAACGGAGAGCGGGTTACTTCCTGGAACCCCGCTCGCCGATTTGGCGCCCTCGCGCTCAAGAGAGGTGTTCCAGCCAGTCACCGCCACTCTACCGCTCGTAGTTTGGCCGTCGGCTCCCGCCGCACAAAGCGCGGCGGCAAGACAAATCTTTCGCCAACTGATTACCATTTCAATCCCTCTTCATCTGGAGCACGTAATATTCGGCGATTTGAACGTTCATCCGATTTCCCCCTGCGTAGTTACAATGTCTGCTCCGGTGATCAAATAAAGTTTGCCGAGGCCCGGGCGCAGCTCCGCCGACAGGTTAGATCTCGGGATCTTGCCCAACTCAGATAGCGTTCCTTAAAAAATACTGGAGCCTTACTCTAATTCATTGAGTATCCAAACGCAACCCTAAAATTCGGACTCGTCAGAAGAATCTGTGGGTGAGCGTTGGCTCTGGGAGCTTTGCAAGTGAGTGATACAAGGCGAGTTCGAGAACGCGGAAGGTGCGAAAGCCATAGGATCTTCTCATGACGACTTTGGCCTTGTTGTGGAGGCCTTCGACAACACCGCTGGAGAACTGCTTCCGGGCTTTGAAATAGTTGAGCAGCAACTCGCGATGAGTTCTCAGGGTGCGGGCGATCTTCTTCATCGGCTCGATTCGGCTGCGCATGGTCTGGTGACACCAAAAGTCCAGGAACTTGCCAGCGCAGAACGGGGAGTTGTAGCTCCAGAACTGCTGAAAGTCTTCCTTCAATAGATACGCGCGAACCGTATGGAGGTTGTAGCGGAGCAAGTCGCGCAGCCGCACCTGATTCGAAACATCACAGCTTTTTCAACGTCACGGTCCGTCGTCCCTGCTTGTTCTTCTGATCGGTCACGATCACGACGCCGGTCGCCGTGGTTTTCAGATTTTTTCCAACGCTCACGACGATTCGGGTTCCTCCCGCGGGGGTGAGTTCGGCCGAGGCTCCAGCGGGGAAGTTTTCAGTGGTGACTTTATAGCCGCCGTCAGGACCTTCAATGTCCAACTTGCAAGCAGCTTCTTCCGTGGCGACGAAATCAGGCTGGTCTGCCGCCTTCTTGATTTTGATGTGAGGGTCGATGGTCAGTTCCAACGGCTCCGGCGCCTTCGCCCCACCGTAGGCCACCGTGACCTTGTATGTCGCCGTGTCTTCCAGCACACCACCGATGGGCTTGATGCGCCATTCCTCGCCGCGCGGTTCGGTACCCTTTTTCCCGGTGCGCTCGGTTTCGAGCCTGGCGGGCGGTTTGCCGGCCGGGGCGGGAGGAACCAGAGTGGTGATGGGCGTGGTCTTTCCCTGCAGCGGCAGCGCCAGGTTCAGCAGAAATTCCTTCTCAGTATCGATGGTGGCTTTGTTTCCCGGAGCGAGAGGCGGAATAGGCTTCACGGTGAAGACGAAGTCGCGAACGGGAATCCATAGGTCCTTCTCCAGGTAGCTGCGAATGTTGGTCAGCGTCGGATGCTCTTTGGAATCGAAGGTCAAATCGAAACCCGGATCGTTGTTCGCGTCATTATCCTTGTCATTGCGCTTGAAAATACGGAAGAGCTTTACGCGTACCTGCTTATCCGGCGCAGCACCGGCGGCGGGCGCCGGCAGCGCGTTGGCGATAGTCAGCTTCCAACCGTCGGCTTGGGCCTCCACCTTGACCAGATCGGCCGGGACAAGCGCAGCTCCGGCGGGGTCGGTGACATTTAGCTCCCACCACAATTTGTCCTTGAAGGGCTGCTCGTCGATTTTCAAAATCGGGGCTTCTCCCACGAACCGGTCGAACTTGGATGCGGGAGGGGCGGCCACGACAGCGGTCAGATCGGGATATTCCACTTTGTCGCCGCCGAAGGTGATCGCGCCGGCTTCGATGGTGAGGCGTACCTCCTGCGTCTTAGCATCGTTATCCACTTTTCGAATTTGAACTGCCGTGCCCGCTGCCAACGTCAAGGCCGCTTCCTTCAGTTCTACTTCCAGCGTGCCCCCCGCGGCGGGGCCCTTTACTTTGCCGGTGGTGTGGATGTCGGGTGTGCTGAAAATCGTAACCGTGTCGCCTTTTTCGAGTCCACCGCCGGATCCAACCCCCGAAAACTTGTCCGGCGCCGCTGTAACGACGGCGTCGATGCTGTCGTAGAATGCTCCGAATGTGTATTTCGCCGGACTCACCGGGATAAAGTACCAGCCGGTGCTGCGATTGACGCGGAGCGGAGTGGGCACCAGCGCCCGTAGCGTGGGACGGAATTCCACGTTGGGTGGAATCCGTAGGAGATTGACCACGCCGGCATTCGAAGCCGGACCGGGCAGCGCAAGCGGCGCCCCCGCGGCGGGGGCATTCAAGGGCTCGAACAGATCGGGATGAATGAAAACTTCCACGGAGGAGGAGATGCTCACCGGTTCATGACTGTCGAACGTCTCCGAATAGGTGATGGGCGAGTTAGGCGCATTGCAGAAAACTCGCTCCAACAGGCGATCTTCGCGGTGAGCCGGGAACAGCATCAACCGCACCACTTCGCCGATCGCTTTGGTGATGTTGGCGGTGTGATAGTCCGGCACCAGGATATTGGCAAAGCGCAATGAGCTCTCGCGGTTGAACTTGTCGTCGGCGGAAAGAATCGTGGAATACAAGTCGCCCGAGGCCCGGCTGGCGCCCTGCTCCAGAAAGCTCTTCGCTCCATCGGGCAACAGCGCGGGCACCCAGCCGATGAACGGAATCCACGACCGCAGGTCGCTGAACGTATTTAAAATCTGAAGGAACGCGAATCCCGGCTTGGTGCTCAGCGGCGCGTCGGGATCGACGTCCGGCACCGCCTTGATGATGTTTCCAGCCAGCGGATTGAATAGCTGGTTCCAGGTTTCGAATGGAACCGCATGACCCTGACCGAAGCTGAACGCGTAACTCCAGGTGAGCTGCATCAACGCGCCCATGCTGGCGTACTGAGCGCCTTTGAACTGGGTTACCGCTTTGGTTTTCTCCGCGTCGGTTTTGGCCAGCCACTGCGCTTGCTCCTCCGGCTTTGTCTGAGCCAGTTCCACGATTCGTTCGATGCCTCCCACCGGGAGGGCTCCCATCAAAGCGCCCCAGTGGGTATTCTGCTGTGCATGGTGCAGCTCATGTTGCCGCAGCGCCTCGGCATGGGTGTCGGCCGTGGAAGGATATTCGGGAACCTGGACGCAGGACTGCTCGAGATTCACCGAAGGCCTGGAAGCGCCGCCCGCTCTTTGAAATTCGAATATGGTGACCGTGTAAGGATTCGCGGCCAGGAGTTGACTGCGTCCGTTGGGGCCGCTGGCATCCGGGTCGAAGCGCCAGAAGACATCGGGCGTGGGGTCCTTCTTCTTCTCCTCATAAGGAAGATCGGCGGACAGCACGAAGTAGTCCTTCCCGCCGACCGACACGGGTTTCCATTTGGCATGGAAGTTGTCCGCGAAATCAGCGCCGTCGGTGCGGGCAAAACAAGTGGACAAGACGTGAAACGCGTGTTCGAAACCCTTCACTCCGATATTGCAGAGAAAGTCCGGGTACGCTCCGAACAGCGTCGGCGAGTCGCCGGTGCCGGTGAATTCGAGAAAGCGCAGCAGGTGTGCCGTGGTAGCGTTTTTTACTTTCGAATCGTTATCCAATTCGGACAGGGTCACCTTAAACGGCTTGGCGCCGGCTGGCGGCGCGGGCACCGGCTCGACGACCGTAAAGGCCACTTCCCCAATGCCTTTAATGGTACGGACCTGATCTTTTCCGCCAGTTTTGAAATGCACCAGCAAATCTTTGTTGTAGATACCCAACCGCTTGACCTTGGCCGGTACGTTGTCAGCGGTTGCCGCGGAAACAGTTGCTTCCTCCTCCGCGCTCGACTTGTCTTTCATCTTCCGGACGTGAACCACGTCTTTGGCCGCCACGACGATTTTGGGCGCAACGAGGTCGACTGTGAGCGTGTCGTCGGGGCCTGCTTTTACAACGCCGAAAGTGGTCTTGTCGGGAGTAGTGGAGATGGAAACCAGGTCGCCGGTTCCGATCCCGCCGTGGGAGCCCTTCCACTTGAATGTGTTCTCCACCAGCGGGTCAGGCGCCACGGCGTCGAAAGCGTCGCCATCGTTTTCCAGCAAGTGAACCTTGTCGTTGACCGCCGCTCCGGCTCCATCGAGAGGAGTGGAAAGCTGGAGGGTCACCGATACCGATTCGACGCGCCGGAAGACTGCGGGAGTGCCCGCGGCCGCCGGGGCTCCTGGCGCTGGCGCCGCGCCGGGCCAAGGAGCGGCCGGTCCCGTAATGCGGATGAGCGAATCGATCGCCAGAGATAGCGC
>CATPCN010000594.1 GCA_955652855.1 uncultured Chthoniobacterales bacterium
CCCGCAGCATGGGCCTAGAGGTCGCTGGGATTGATATGCGCCGTACACCGGAAGATCAGTGGTACTGCTTTGAAGTGAATCCCTCACCCGGATTCACGTTCTACGAGCAGTTCAGCGGGCAGGGAATTGCGGGCGCGATCGCCGAGCTGTTAATGTTTGACGGCCGTCGTCCGCAAAGAAAGTGATGCCGTGATCGAGAGGGGAGAGCGCTCAGGTATCGATCCGATGCCGCATGTGGCGACGGGGCTGCCGCCGTTGAGAGCCAACATCAACTATTTGGTTCCTCGCGGCGAGGATTAAGTGCAAAACTTCGCCGAACTGCTCCAACGTAACTTTTTTTGCCGGGTCGTCTGTGTTTGCTCGATGTACGACCACAAGATTTAAAGCAGAAATGACCGCAATAACATGTCCCCCGGCGCCCCACGCTGAAACGCTCCCGTCCGGCAAATCAACCTTCGGATAGTGATTCCCATTCACGGCAACCCACCACAAGTAACCGTATCCGCTGTAGTTGTCCCTAACGTTTGCCATCCGCGACGGACCAGGCGGTCGTGCTATCTCGAACCCAGCTCGCGGGAACCACCTTCGTAGCGCGCCAAGTACCGCCCCTCAGAAAACGCAGCCCGAATCGAGCCATGTCGCGTGCAGACATTCGAAACGGGTATGCGCGATGAATCGAATCATGTCCGGTAACGTGCTCTTGTTCTGCGAAGTCGTAGTCTCCCGTGCCAATCCCGCGCGCGATCTGGGTCTGGAAACCGCGGTAGACGGTATCGTGCGTTAGCTTTTCGTAGATGGTCCCAAGTGCATTGAAATCCCAATTGTTGTAGGACCAAAAGGTGCGCGGCGGGTGAGAACCGCGGGCGGGTTTCTCCGCCTTCATTGTGGGTGTTTCATACAGCGCAGCGTGGTAACTGCCCGATCGCGCCTTGAGTAGGTCAATCACCCGTGCCTGCTTCTCCTCCTGCGTCAACGAAGGTTCGTTGTCATCGATCCCAAGCTGCTCGAGCGTCGCATCCAAGTTGATTTCGCCGTTTGCCACTGCGATGCCGTACACGGCGCTCAGGAAACTTTTGCGAATCGAGTGGACGTTGAACTTCGTTGCGGTTTCACTCCCAGCTCCTCCAGCCTCACGAGTAGCGCGATTGACAGCGGAGTCCAGCTCGTCGTATGCGGTCTGCAACATCCCGCGAGCGCTGTGAGGCACGGCCAGCGTTCCAAAAGGCCTTGAGCGATCAGATAGCGGACTACACTCGCAACGTTCCAGTCGCAGTCCGAGACCGTGGAATGTCCCTGCCGCCAGGAGGCGGCAAGGATTGAGATCGGGCTAGTTCGGTAACATCGGAGTTGAGCGGCCAATACCAATGCAAGCCGTTGCAAAGTGTCTTATCTGGTTGCAACAATGCTGGCGGGGACAGCCGGGACTCGGATCGGAAAGGTGTTATAAAGCTCGAAGCGGCCCCCCGCTACCATTTGCACGGGTTTGCACCCGTCTGCAACGAAATGCACCCCTGAAGGCCACGCGCATCCGTATTGCTCGCAAGCGCGGAAACGCCACTGTCAGGTTCAGCTGCTATGGACTCCCCTTACGTGGCCGGCCCGTCGGAATCGGGCAACAGGAGCACTGCCGACTTACTCAATGAGAAAAAGGCCGCAAATTAGTCGGGATATTCCTCGTGCCACCGCGGGCTTCCTGTCGACGGGAAATCGGCTGCAACCACTGCGCAACTTGTTGTTGCAGCGAGGCATTCGCGCGTCATCGACCGAAGGGGTAGAGTGATTGGATCTCAAATGGGTCGAGTGCCAATGACACCGTGGGAAATCAAGGGACGCGAACTCGTCAACTGTACCTGCACGTATGGCTGCAACTGCCAATTCAACGGACTCCCTGATAAGGGTCACTGCCACGCGGTAGCCGGCATTCAGATCGATGAAGGCCACCATGGCAAGACCAAGTTGGACGGCCTACGGATCGCTGCCATTTTCAAATGGCCTGGAGCGGTCCACGAGGGTAACGGCGAGGCGCTCGCGTTCGTCGACGAAAACGCCGACGCGCAGCAGCGCGAGGCGCTGTTGAAGATCATGACTGGGCAAGACACCGATCCGTTTGCGACGATGTTTGCGGTTTATGCCTCGACGGTCACCAAAATGAACGCGCCGGTCTTCACAAAGATCGAGCTTGAGCTCGATATCGATGCCCGCAGAGGCCGGATTTTTATCAAAGACTACATCGAAACGAAGGGCGAACCCCTGCATAACAAAGTGACCGGCGCTGAAGCGCGCGCGCAAATCGCGCTGCCTGATGGTTTCGAATACACGGTTGCCGAGATCGGCAGTGCGTCGAGCAAGACCATGGGTACAGTGCAGGTCGAGATGAAAGATACCTACGGTCAGTTCGCGCGATTGCATCTCAACGGTCACGGCGTCGTGCGGTAGCCAACGCACGCTGCATGTCTGAGGCGCCAGCCTTTGAGCGCCTGCTCAAGCGCGACCGCATTATCACGCTCGCGGGGCTGGTAACACTTTCTGTGCTGGCCTGGCTCTAC
>CATPCN010000595.1 GCA_955652855.1 uncultured Chthoniobacterales bacterium
AATGTCTCCTTCGGGTCCAACTCATATCATCAGACGTCGGCCGCGGCCTCGGCCTACCATACGCCGCAGTAATGCGCGCTTTGCTTGCCGGCGCGGTTGCAGCGGGCTAGCGGGGCCACTTTTGGCAAAAAGCTTATCAGTCGGGCTGGAAGCGCTGACGTTCCATAGCATCTGATTTGCGAGATTGGAGCGCAGGCAGCAATTGGGCCTGCAGACTGATGAAAACGCACTATCCCAATCGAGCCAAAGGACGGCTCGCGGAACCGCCCTTTGTCGTAGCAAGTGTTAGTCACAGTATCCCGACCGACCATAAGCTGGGTTGAATAAACAATGCGCAACGCCGTTGTATGGCACAGGGGCAGGCGGCCGCGGCGGAAGTTCTTCCGCATAAGTGTAGGAGTACTCTGAGTGGTCAATGTAGGCCGGGGGCGCCGGGTACACTGATCGATATCCTTCATAGAATGCCGGTGCTCTGTATACCTGCCCCGGTGGCACATAACCCGGCGCGTATGCGGGGGGTGCGTAGTACGTGGCGCCAGGCGCCCCGTAAGTCGGGTAACCGTTTTCGGTCCCAACATGAACGTGGGCAGACGCGATATAGACGCCTCCCGGCGCCACGTAGACGGATTGCAGCTCGCCTGCCGAAACTTGCGGTGACCACAGAACGCCAAGCGCAAGGATAAAAATGCCGTATCTCATGGTGACAGTACTCCTGCGACACTACTCTGCCCCTCGCGCAGCTTACTGATCATTAACCAAAAAACAAACGTTAACTGCGAGCGAGTGTGTCCCATTTTCGAACAAAATGACGGAGTTCTCCTCGCGGACGATATGGGCCTTGGAAAAACATTTCAAAGTCTAGCATTTCTCGCTTGGCTGCGGGAGGGGATGGCATCGGGTACTATCGAGCGTGCGCCGATACTTGTCGTGGCACCTACCGGTCTTCTCGAAAACTGGCGGGCGGAACACGATCGCCATCTTTCCACGCCAGGTCTTGGTCACTGTGTGCAGGCCTATGGACGAGCGCTTGCGAATATCCGCAAGGTTTCATCTGAGGGGCGTCCCGCTGTCGATGTTGAAACACTTCGACAGGCTGATTGGGTGCTCACGACGTATGAAACACTGCGAGATTATGATCAGGATTTTAGTCAAGTTCGATTTTCCGCCCCGTTGTTTGATGAGGCTCAAAAGATCAAGACGCCTGGCGTTCGTGTAACCGATGCAGCGAAGGCAATGAATTCGGAGTTTCGGCTCGCCTTGACTGGCACACCGGTTGAGAACCGTCTGGCCGATCTTTGGTGCATTACTGACGCTGTTCATCCAGCCTGTCTAGGTGACTTGAAAACCTTCAGCGCATCGTATGAGAAGGACCTGATCTTGAACGTCTCCAGCTCTTAAAGTCGTCCCTTGATGTTTGGCATGGTGGCAGAGCACCCCTACTGCTACGTCGGCTGAAAGAGGACCAGCTCCCCGATTTGCCGCGACCGATACAGCGGGTCTCCGAGGCGGTCATGTCGGGACTGCAATTGGCTCAGTACGAAAAAGCTGTCGAAGATGCGCGCAAGATCAAGAAGCCGGGCGCTGTTCTTGAGGTGTTGCAGCGTATGAGGGCGATATCCCTTCATCCCGGGGGAGAGCCGACATCCGATAACTATTTTATCGGAGCATCTGCCAGAATGCGAATTGCATTCGATGCACTGGATTTAATCGCTTCGCGTCGCGAGCGAGCGCTTGTATTTCTTGATGACCTTGACTTGCAAGCACGTCTGGTTGGGATCATCCAGCGTCCATATGGCATGTCCGCTCCCCCGATGATCATCAACGGCGGTGTCGATGGCGCCGCCCGGCAGGCGAGAGTTGATCGCTTCCAGGTTGGTCCAGATGAGTTCGACGTGATGATTCTTTCGCCTCGTGCGGGAGGCGTTGGGCTCACGCTTACCCACGCCAATCACGTGATTCACTTGTCTCGGTGGTGGAACCCTGCAGTGGAGGATCAATGCACCGGTCGAGTTGTGCGGATTGGTCAAACGCGCGATGTAGAGGTGCACATTCCTACGCACAGCGCCTCCTCATACGTGAAATAGTACGGCTCGCCGTTGTATTTGACGTCGCCGTTATTGCTCACCGGGTTGGGCTTCGAGCGCGGCGATGGGTTATCGGGGCGCCTCATTCGATTACCGCGTCGGCTTCGGCGAGGAGCGACAGCGCGACGGTGAAGCGAAGCACTTTCGCGCTTGCTGGATTAACCACCAATTCACATAGGGTAGTACACAATCAAGGCCTGCTGGGGCTGCGGCCGCAGAAAATTCTTCGATCTGGCGAAAACGGGAGAGGCGCCAATTGCCAGCGAAGCCGTCCCCCGCCCACACTGTGTCTGAATGACCGCCTGTCCCGTATCAGCAAGCGTGCGGTGTTTTCCCTTTACCTTGATCAGTTGCGTCTTCAGCTTTTTGTTGAGTGCAATGATCCAACCGCTCTTACCTTTACTCAGGCGCATGAGCCGCCATCGACTCTCACAACACCACCTCACGTCCACGCCGGAATCTTATTCGGATTGGGTCACGCGGTGTCTTCGGAACCCGCCCCCATAATCTGAAACATAGAGGAGGCCAAAGGCCGCCTCCGCTACTTACTCAAGCAACGCATTACTTTCATCATCCACCAATGGGTGGCCATGTTTCTCAGCAGCTCTCTTTCGCCGCTCTGAGAACAGATAAGAAAACGAAATTGGCACGACTAGCGACGCATTAAATTCATCGTTTGATATGATCACGTTCCATTCTTCCGAATCTTCATGACCAGTATAAAGCCATATTTTTTCAATCAGCTTACGTGCGTGGTCATAAGCGTCATTTAAGCTACTAAGCTCTTTTCCACTGTCATCAGGAATATCGCTGTCCTTGGATTTTAAATGAAAATAGAAACGGGGCATCTACTTCTCCACCAGAGTCATAAGGAACAACAAAGCATCAAGCGTTCTTCAGTGCTTGGCTTTCATACAATGTAGATGTTGAGCTGAAGTAGATTTTGGTGGGCGCAATTGAAACAAAGACGATGAAAACACTTGTCAAAGGCAGAGAAAACTTAGCGAAGATTTTAATAGTTTGGCTGCGGCAAAGGAAGGAGCTATAGGCGGCATTGAACTCGCTACAGCGAGATACACGAAGCCACGCGCCATGGGGATGTAGGTGATGTCAGCCCAATGCACCTGCATGTGGCGCCATGTGCAGACCTGGTTCGGAGTCCGTGATCCATCTGGCGCAGCAGAATGTAAAATTCTGTGGCCAGGCTCCGGCTTTGTGGTGCGCGGACGCCGTTAGAGTGCCTGCCAGCAATCCTGCCGGCTCGTCTTTTGCCACCCCTACCCTGCCCCCTACGGGCGACTCGGGGCGCCCGGTGCGGGTTCCGGTTGGTCCGTCTCAGGGCTCGCGGCGTCCGGCCGTGGAGCGGCGGGCGGCTTGCGTGGTGCCACCGGCGCGGGCTTCTTCACAACGGGCACTACCGGACGCTGGAGCGCATCAACCTTCGTTTGGAGGGCCGCTACTGCGTCGGACAATGTTTTTGTTGCGGCCTGTTCGGATGTCAGAAGTTGGAGAATTGTCTGCACATCGCTGGCCGTGCGTTGCTCCAAAGCTTGCAAACCTTTTACCAGCCCAACTATCTCGTTCGCGTTTATTCCGGCTGCGGATTGGTTCGTCCGAGCGCTCGCCGCGGGCGGCGCTGCTTCTCCTGTCTCCCGATGGATGATCCCCAATCTGGACCGAACATCATTCCCATAAATTTCGCA
>CATPCN010000596.1 GCA_955652855.1 uncultured Chthoniobacterales bacterium
CCGAAGCGGCGTTGGCGGTTGCCGTAGTCGATGAGGGCCTCGGCGAAGTGCTGGCGGCGGAAGTCGGGCCAGAGCGTGGAGGTGATGTAGATTTCGGTGTAGGAGAGTTGCCAGAGGAGGAAGTTGCTCAGGCGCATTTCGCCGCTGGTGCGGATGAGGAGGTCGGGGTCGGGATAGTAGCGGGTGTAGAGATGCTTGCTGAACATTTCCGCATCAATCATCGCCTCATCGATGTGGCCGGCATTGATCTCGCGCAGCAGACTCTTGATTCCATCGATAATTTCGAGCCGACCGCCATAACTCAGCGCGAGAATGAGGGTGAGCCCACCGTTGCGCGATGTGCGCTCGATCGAATCGTGCAATTGCTTCTGGCAACTGGAGGGCAGGTCGGTCAGGCGACCGATTGCCTGAAGCCGCACATTTTTTTCCAGAAGCTCGGGCGTTTTTTCTTTGAGAAATTTCTCGAGCAAGCGCATGAGCGCGAACACTTCGGTTTTAGGACGCTGCCAGTTCTCCGCCGAAAAAGCGTAGAGCGTGAGATAATCGATCTTTAATTCGCCGCAGCCTTCCCCGCATTCGCGCACGGCGTCCGCGCCGTGTTCGTGACCTTTGATGCGTGGCAGCCCGCGCGCTTTGGCCCAGCGGCCGTTGCCGTCCATGATGATGGCGACGTGGCGGGGGATCGATTTTCCGGTGGGGGACATGAATCGGCTACAATATAATGGTCTCGTCACGCGTTGGGCCGACGCTGACGATTTTCAATTTCGCGCCGGTCAGCTCCGCGATGCGCTTGATGTAATTTCTGGCTGCGACCGGCAGTTGCGATAGTTTTTTTGCCGATTGTGTCGATGTTTTCCAGCCGCGCATCTGTTCATAAATCGGTTCGCAATTTTCGAGCTGCGCCGCATCGCAAGGCGGGACACGAAGCCGTTTGCCATTGAGTCGGTAGGCGACACAGATGCGAATCGGATCTACCGAATCAAGCCCGTCCAAATTCGTGATGGCGAGCTCATCGATACCGTTGATCATCGTCGCATAGTGCGTTGCGACTGCATCGAACCAACCGCAACGCCGCTTCCGGCCGGTGGTTGCGCCTTTTTTTTTTAATTTTTGTTGGAGCATCGTGTTATTATCTATTTTTTTCGTCGGCAGCGCCCCCTCGCCCACGCGCGTCGTGTATGCTTTCATGACACCCATGACCAAATCCATGCGATGCGGCGGCACGCCGGTGCCAGTGCACGCGCCACCGGCGGTCGTGTTCGACGAAGTAACGTACGGATAGGTGCCGTGATCGATGTCGAGAAATGTTCCTTGTGCGCCCTCGAAGAGAATTTCTCTCCCGCGCTGCAACGCCTCGTGCAAATACACCACCGTGTTCGCGACAAACGGCCGCAGTTTCTTTGCTGCCTCGAGATATTTTTCGTTGACCGTTTCGTACTTGATCGGTTTTGCCCCGAGCGCTTTGAGTATGCTGTTGTTCTCGCGAATCTTTGCCTGCAACTTTTTCGAAAAAAGACGCGGCTGCATCAAATCGGAAACACGCAAGCCGGTGCGCGCGGCTTTATCTCCATAAGCGGGGCCGATGCCGCGCTTGGTCGTGCCAATTTTGGCGCGGCCTTTGCGCAGCTCGCGTTGTTCGTCGAGCAACCGGTGATAGGGCATGACGAGATGCGCGCAATCGCTGATCAATAAATTTTTGTCGATCTCGACCCCGAGCTTGCGCAATCCTTCGATCTCAGCAACGAGCGCGATCGGATCAATCACGACGCCGTTGCCGATCA
Source organism: uncultured Chthoniobacterales bacterium (assembly GCA_955652855.1). The sequence goes on from CATPCN010000596.1 coordinate 1,782, forward strand.
CGCAAACTTTCCCGCGGCGCAGAATTCCCGAAGGAATGAGATGCAGAATATATTTCGTGCCGTGATCAATGACGGTGTGGCCGGCGTTGTTCCCGCCCTGGCTCCGCACAACGATGTCCGCCTTGCCGGTCAAGACATCGATGATCTTGCCTTTGCCTTCGTCGCCCCATTGAGCGCCGACCAGAATTGTATTCGCCATGAAATGAAAAGGGCAATAAAGCGTCCCGATGCATCCGCCGCGGACACATTCGGGACTGCTGGTGAACGATAGAATGCGCAAAAGCCGCCGCAAGGAATTTTCAACATCGACATTTTCGTCCCGGCCGACCCATAAAAAAACATCATTGCCACGGGCGAGCGTGCCCCCCATAGCCTCACGACATGCGCACAATTCTGCTGATTATCTTGATACTGCTGCTGGTCGGAGCATTTCCGTGGTGGCCTTACAGCACCGGCTGGGGCTATTATCCGAGCGGCGGAGTTGGTTTGCTCTTGCTGATCGTAATAATTCTCGCGATCACCGGACGCTTGTAAGAACTTTTTCGCTAGCAGATTGTAATCACGGCGCTCTGTCGCCGTGTGTCTAGAACGTCTCGGCAGAGCGAGGCGACTACAATTTTTCAAGATCGACAATAATCTCGTCGCGATCGCCCGTAAAAATGTGTTGCTACCACGACGCGATCACCGCCGCTTGAATCGGGCGCAGATTTTTGTAGGGGACGACGTTGTCGTCCCGTGGGAAGCCGACGGCTTCCCCTACAGTTCAATGCTGCGAAGCGAGTGCTTCCTTGAGAGCGGCCGTTGACTCGCTCGAGCCCCCGCCAGAATGCGCGTGTGAATAATTGCGCAATTTGTCGAAATTAATATTGGCGTCGTGCGTGAAGGTGTTCATCGCCACGCGATACTTGCTGTTGCTCGTCGACAGATGCCGATGCGATGCAATGAACTGGCTGGGGTCGTAGTAATTGTTGAAGTCGCGCGCGAAAGCGGCCCGACTCATGCCGATCTCGATGTTCTTGCGGATCTCGAGGTGAAGATGCGAATCGTAAAGACCATGCGCCGTGCCCATCGTCCCAACTTGCTGGCCCCGCGCCGCGGCCTGCCCGCGACGAACCAGAATTCGGTCAAGATGGCCGTACAGCGAATCGATATTCTTAATGGTGCCGCCTTCGCGATAAGCATGTCGCACGATCACAACATTCCCCCAGCCCATGTGACAATCGCGCGCAAAAACCACTACGCCGCCGCCGATACAGTAAATGGGATCACCCAAATCGGTATTGCCGCCTCCGACTCCGTCCCAATCTTCGCCCAAATGTCCGTGCGAGCGGAAACCGCGCGCCTTGTAATAACCTTGAGCATCCGGTTTCCCAACCGGATAATCGAAGCCGTCGGCGAGTTTCGTAAACGCAGTTTCCATCGACGCGGGAATCGTTGGGACCGATTCCGGCTCGCGCGTTTGCGCAGTCATTGATCGGGAAACAAGCGCCTCCGACTTATGGGCTATCGTGGCGGCGGCTGACTGCGGCGCTGGCTCTGGTTGCGCGGTTGTCGTTGTTTGTTTACGAACTGCTACCACCGCTGGTTGCGGCGTGACCGCCTCCGTTTTGTGCACGCCGGCGTTCACCGATGCAGTGGTGATCGCGGCTTTCGGGCGGACTGTTTGTGTGTGCGCGACTGCGGTCGCGGTCTGCGACGTAACCGCTTCCGCTTTTCGGATTTGAACGTTCGCCGGATGCACAGCGATCGCCGGCTCAATGCGAG
>CATPCN010000597.1 GCA_955652855.1 uncultured Chthoniobacterales bacterium
CGGCGGGGGAGCGAAAGTCTTGACGTAGTCCGACACGCTGAGAATCAAAACGGCGGGTTCGCCGTTCCTCTCCACAAGAAAGCGGTCGTTGTTCTCGACGGCGCGATTCATGATCTGGCCGAGTTGCGTCCGGGCGGTTAGAGCGGAGATCTTACGTGTCATAGTGATTAATTAGTTAATCAATCGTAACATGGATCATGTAACAGGTAAGCAGGCTGAACCGCGACGGTAAGGGAGCGTGCCCTATATGGACCGGGAGCACCGTTTCCTGGTGACCGGATTCGAGCGCCCTCGGAGCAAATGGTAAAAGATCGTCGGCTAGAGAGGCATGATAGCGCGAGTCCACCCCTCAGAACTGCGAAGCCCGAGGCAATTGAGGGCAGTTGGCGATTTAGGGCTGCGTGTCAGCGAGCAATGGGTGGGTACCCTCGCGTTTCCGGTCGACAAAAAGCAAGTGTGTCGGTATGGGATCGGTTGAGTTTTCGTATCGCATACGAAACTCAGGGCCCAATTCCCTAAGTCCCTCCTGCACTATCTCCACATAGGATGCGCGCAGTGCCGCCCACTCCCGGGCACGCCCCGGTGTCAAGTGCCACTCGGGCTTGGCGACGTAGATGTAGGCGTGACCGCCACTCACCGTGACGCCGCTAAGCCCTTGCGTGATGTCGTGACGATTGTAAATCCACTCTCTCTGGTCAAACAGCGCCAATTCTTCTGGCGCTAGTACGTAGAGTAGCCCGTTCATTTCGTCCTGAGGCGAAGCGCGAACATTGAGATAGATGATGTGTTGAGGGGTGAATTCGGACGCTTCCGACAGTTCGTAAAAACTTCTGTTCGGCATAATGACATCCCAAGACCGCCTCCACCCAAAGAGGGTACACTTCACCGACGGTTGTGCGCAAGGATGTCCAAGGGTCAACTCCATGTTACGCCGCAGAAGCAGAGACCCGTAGGCAAACATGGCCGCTTCGCCCGGCTTAAGATTAATGACGCTCATTGAGTCATTTGATGGATCTTGCTTTGGCGGCATTTACCTCCTTTGTCTCTGTCGGCGGTATTACATCGAATTCGAAAGCAATTATGCCGCCGTTTCTTACGTTAGGCTTCTCCCATTGGAAGACACCTGCTGATACCTGTTTAACTTCCAAATCAACTCCCAGTACACGCTTGTTAGTAAGGCAATCACATTCCAGATCCTTGAGATCGCGTTCTAGCGAGCCCCGTTGATCAGATGATCGTGTACTGGGAATGCGACTATGGAAAAAGAGAGATTTGGGTGGACTGATGCTCCAACCACGCCGCAAGTAGCTACTCAGATCGAGATTGCCTCGAACCAGGCGATAGTTGGCGTCGGCGCGCAAGTGGATGTGGCTATCTCTGTTACCGGCATCGTAGCCCCCGTACAGCGTAACACGCAAGAAGCGGTCTTCGTTGGGCTTCGGACGAAAGCGGCAGATGTATGCGCTGTGCTTCGCAAAGTTCTCGCCAGAAGTCGCCAAATTGTCAGGACACGGATCGTGAACCTCCAGGTAGCCGCGAGTTGCATAGCGTAACTCCCATGGCGGAAGTTCTCCATCCGCTTTCGGAGCCCCCTCGCCCCAAGTGCGGTCATGCCCGGCAAAGCGAACATGGCTAACGAAGTTTGCCACTCCGGTATACTTCTCTTTTATCGTCAAACGGTCGCGCACCTCCCTCGGCAAAGCTTTCACTGGAACTGGCTCGACCGTAAGAGTGTATTCAAAGAGGTCCACCTCGTAGGTATTCGGATGTCCAATGGGTGTCAAGATTGCTTCACATATTTCCTCAATGGCTCCAGATTCCGCGTGCCGTAGCCTATGAGGCCAGATCTCCTGCTTAGGGATCGGCCAAGCCCCGGCCATTCGCTTGCTGCCGCTGTTGATCCGCTTTTCGAATTCACGGTGTGTCCAGGCTCCCAAAAACCGCTCTGATGCCATTCCCAGTACGTCCAGCGCTGTGGACGATGTAGCAATAGCAAGAACTCCGCTGGCAATCGTGACCAAGCCTACAAGCGCTGATGCTATACCAGCTAATAAAACCTTGTTCGGCCATAGGAAATACAACGGCACGCTCAAAGTAGCTAGTACAAATATCGCCGCGAACGCCCACGCAATCCAGTGCGGCGGTCGCGGAGGAGTCAAGAACACCACTTGACGAACACGCCGAATCTGCCGAACGTCGGTATCCTTCATCAGACATCTCAATAAGAAGTCCTGAACCAGAAGGCAACCCCGTCCTAATGCTACAAGAGTCACGTCCGGGTCGTCTTCAGGATGGTGGCTACAGAAAGGAGGCCGTTGAAGAGCCTTAGCCAGCGCTTCTGTCTGCCGCTGGCGACGCTGGAGTAAACTATGTAAGAAACTTCTATCGTCGCGAGCGGAGGCCAACGAATAGAGGGGCAGATGATAGACCTCGGTAAAGCCAACCTGAGTTTTCAGGGCGGGAAGGACGCTATTCTCCCAGAAGCGGCGTTCTCTTCGTGAGGATGAAACCAACGCGACAAACGTTTCGCTGTCGGGCATGACTGCTCACCTCCGATCTTATTAACGTCACGAATTAACATATCGTATTTTCGGCGAGAGTGCGCGGACTTTCACCACAATAAGCGGCGTTTGCACTGTATACCACGCCATCGTTGCGTCCTACAACGGTTTCTGTGCGGTACCACTTTCAATGGGCTGTCCCTGAGTAACCGATATCGAGTGCAAGTCGCCATATACTTATAGCGGGCACTGAAATTCTGCACCGACCCAGTGTGATTAATTATTACGCAACGTAAATGCGGGCGTCAGCATTCCGCTTATCGCCCCCCGTCCAGCGCCTGAAGCAAATCCCGAAAACGCCGCCGGCTCACTTCCAGGCGCTGCCCGTTCTTCAACAGCACTTCACCCGACCCGCCGGGCATCGGGAACACCTCGGCTACCGAATTCAAATTGATCAACGCCGCGCGCGAGACTCGAAAGAATCGGCCTGGATCCAGCCGTAGTTCCAGCTCATTGAGCGTTGGATCCATCCAGTATTGGACCCCGTCGCCGACCAGCTTGGTCAGCCCGTCCTCGGAAACAAAATAGAGCACTTTGCTCTCGCCCACCACCAGATAATGGGAAGCGTTCCGAACCAGAAAACGCGCGGCGCCCGGCCGCAGGCTGCGCGCGGCTCGATCGAGCACCGTTTCCTGGTGACCGGATTCCAGCGCCCGGACCCGCTCCAGCGCTTTGGCCAGCCGGACGCGGCTGATCGGCTTCAGCAGGTAATCCACCGCATGCAGCTCGAAAGCGTCCACTGCGTGCTGATCGAAAGCCGTGCAAAAAATCACATGCGGGCGTGGATGGGGCAGGGAAGCTACTACGTCGATCCCGCTACATCCGGGCATTTGGATGTCGAGCAAGATCAGATCGGGTTTCAACTGAGCGGCCAGCTCCATCGTTTGAGGACCAGTCTCCGCCTCACCGGCAATCTCCAAATCCGAATGGGCCGCCAATATCTGGCGCAAGCGGGCGCGCGCGGGCGCTTCATCGTCGGCGATAAGTACGCGAGTCATGCCTGGTTCCCGCCGCTGGGAATCTCCAGGAACACCCGCGTTCCATTTTGGCCGCAATCCCAACGCAGTCGCGCGGACTCGCCGTAATAGCCTTTCAGCCTTTCTAGAATATTACGCAATCCGTGAGCCGGCGCGGACTGACCGTTGACCGTCTGGGCAAGCGTGAATCCAATTGGAAAACCGGGACCATCGTCGGATACCTCGATGCACAGGATTTCGCCGGCCAGGGTCGCCCGCAATCCAATTGTCCCCTGTCCCTCCTTCGCCGAGACCCCGTGCTTGATGGCGTTTTCAATCAGTGGCTGGATGCTCATGGCCGGGACAGGCGCGTTGGAGGTTGCGGGATCGATGTCGATCTTCAATTGCAACCGGTCTCCAAAGCGCGCCTGCTCTACCCGCAAATACGCCAGAACAAATTCCACTTCTTCGTCCAGACGCACCCATTCCTTTTCCGATCGGCGCAGCGTGTAGCGAAACACGTGCGCCAGTTGTTCCACGGTCTCGTCCGCCAATTGAGGCTGATCCTGGATCAGACCGGCGATGGCATTCAACGCATTGAACAAGAAATGTGGATTGATTTGCGCGCGCAACGCTTTCAACTCTGCGCGGCTCGCCAGTAATCGAAGCTGTTGCTCGCGCTCTTCGCGCTGCTGTTGCTGCTCGCGGAAACGGACATTTTCCAGCACTACGCCCAGCGTTCGCGCCACCGCCTGGAGCAGCCGCCGGTCATCGCTCAGATAGGGGATGCTGTTCGATCTGGGAGCTAATGCGGCCCAACCAAGAATCTGGCGATGCTGCTCGAGCTCCACCAGTAGTCCGCCTTCCACCTCGCCAGGCGGAACTTGGTCGCAACTGAATCGAACTTCCGCCGGCGACTGAAAAACGTTACGCAGACTATTCTCGGCGTGGGATCGCAGATCTTCTTCGGTGAGCGACGCCTGTATGTCGCGGACGAACTGGCGCTCCGCGACCTCGGGAGAATAGCGGCGACGCAGCCAAACGCGATCGATGCCCTGCGCCAGCCTCCCATAGATCCACGGAGCCAGTAGAAAAAACGGCGTGAAGAGGAGCGCGCTGATCCACGGCCTGCTCCAATCGGACGGGAAGCGATCTGAAACGGTGGGACTAACCGCAAAGGCCGTGGTTAGTGCCACCAGCGCCAGTGCGAAAAAGGCCCCACGCTTAATCAATAGATCGAAAAACGCCAGCCGCTCTTTGTAATACAGTGTTACGCAAAAAAAGGCAAGCAAGAGATAGTCGGGCAGCAAGCTTACAAACGTACCCGGTTGCGCGAGATTCGCGACAGCGCACAGTATGGTGAGGCAAAGCAGAACGCGCGTCCATAGTCGATGACGCCTTTCCACGACACTCAAGTGCCGGCGGGATCGAATCTGCGTGAGCAATCCCAGGGCGCCCGCCAGGGCCAGCATCAGGGCCGGCGCGCTGTTCAATTGATCGCTCCAACCGGTAGCGGCCAATTCGGAATCGTCGAGGCCCTTCGCTAACGCAGTGCCAATGCTGACGGCGTAGTATCCAATCAGCATCCATCGCCAGCCTCGGCCACCCGGCAGATGACCGGCCTCGTCCTTATAGACGACATGGAACAAGAGCGGAAACAAAACACCTATCGCCAGCGCCAGCGACAACCGCAAAACTGTATCCCAATTCGATTCCGAATCCAGCGCATCCGCGATGCGAAGCAGCAAATTAATCAGAAAGGCGGAGGCACAGGCCACCGTGAAGAACGGAAACACCAGTCCGCCGGCGCGCCGCCGGTGCAACTTTCTCTCCCGCCAATAGAATAAGGTGAGCACGGAGAAAGTCAGCGCGCCAAAGGTGAACGTAATCAGCGACGCGAGGTAGAGCAGCTTATATCCCGCCATGGTTATCGCTTTGGCCCGGGCTCCGGCGCGTCCTCAACCGGCTTGCCGGTTACAGTTTTCAGAGCCGAGAGAATAGCGCGGTAATTGTTCTTGTCAGCCTCCAGCAGAAGACCGGCGGGCTTGCCGTCGTCCCCCTGGTACTGTATTCCGATGAAATGATCTTTGCTTTTGTGCAGCAGCCCGAACAGCGCGAGCGGGCTGATCATGATACCGCTGACCACCATTTCCGCCACACGGCGATGCGCTTCCTGTCCATAACTCAAGCTGATTACGCGAGCTTGATTTATCCGCAGCGTCTGACGGTGCGCGAACACGAACACGATGGCATCGGGCGTGATGGTCAGAACCGTATTCCAGTCATAAGGGTCGACCTTGGCTTGGATGGTGCCCCCGCTGTAGCGAATCTTGTTCCAGGAGTTGGTATCGGCCCCAAGACACTGAATACAGCCCAGTGCGAGAATCAGCGCGACGGCCAGCGTCCGGCGAATCAAACATCTTAGACCGATCTTGTTATGTTTCACGGCGAGATCATCGGCGAGCTTCAGTATAAGAGACGGACTGGCCGAAAACAACGGCTTCCCGCTGACTGGCGGGTGTGATGGCTGGGCGGTTTCCCGCCAAGGTGAACGGCGATGCACGAGTGTTCTTTATTGCCGCCCATGATGGATTTTCAGCCACTCACCGGAAAAGTGTCCGCGGACAACACGTTTTCCCGTAAGATGCACAGGAGGGCCTAAGCTCCCATGAGATCCGCCGCACTGACGATCACGCTGTTGTCGGCCCTGGCCAGTTGTACGGCTCTTGCACAGAATAGCGATCTCGCGATTCTAACCTCGGTGAAGATACAGGTGGGTAACCAAATACTGCCCTCGGGGAGAACGGACGCGGGCATCTCCATCGCGTCGGCCGCCCAATTCGCCTATGCTCTCCAGGTTCTGGATGCCCGCGCAGGTGGACTCTACCTGGAGTTACCGTTGGTCGAAGGCGGGAACGGGTTTGGGAATATCGACATTTTCTTTACGCCCGGAGTGCGCTTCAAATTCTCTACCCAATCGCGATTCTCACCCTACGTCGCGCTCGGCGCCGGCGTCTTTTCGGCGGGCGGCACCACATTTTCCAGCCGGACAACTAGCGCCGCGTTGGGCTTTGGCGCCGGGTTCGATGTCCGTTTCACTCGACTCCTGAGCTTGCGGACTGAACTTCGCGATTATGTAACTCGTTCCCGGATGGGCAAGTTTGAAGGGCGCAATCGTGAAGTCTTTTCGTTAGGATTGGCGTTCCACTTCTAATCATCACCCTCAGCCGCTCGGCGGCGCATTTCGCCGTCCATCTGAAACCTTCAGCCGCTCTTCAGGATTTTGTTTCCGGATTCTCCCTTTAGCCGTACGATTGCTGCATGTTAAATAAAACCGCGGTTGCGGTGCTTGCCGCTCTGATCTCCAACGTGGCGCAGGGTGCGGCTACGCAGGCATTTCATGAGTCGAAGATCGTCGACAGGAAACAGAGACAGGTGCATGCGGACCTGATCTTCAAGCATGAAACCCAATCCATCGTCGTCCGCGTAGTGTACATCAAGTTCGCCGATATTCCCTATACGGCAATCGACAATCTTTCGTACGAATTCAATAAGAAACACCGCGTCACCGAGGGCGCGTTCGTCATGGTTCTCTGGGTGCCGGCTGGAGCTGTTGTGATGTTGACGAAATCGAAGAGCCACTGGTTGTATGTCGACTACAAGCACGATGGAACTCCAAAAC
>CATPCN010000598.1 GCA_955652855.1 uncultured Chthoniobacterales bacterium
ACGTAGCTGCTCCCACGTGCAACCTCAACGCGGGCGAACCCGGCGGCACGGCACATGTCCTCCACCGCTTTCAGGTTCGGTCCCCACCAATTTGAGACATCCCCGGCCAACTGGTTTGACGAGTAGAACTCACAGAGCTCAAGGTGCTCATACCCGGGGACAACGATAGCATGGGTCTCTATGATTGCGACGCCATTGCTTAAAGAGGCCACTCGTCTCAATGAGGCGAGGGGGTTCTCCATGTGGTACAGCACCCCTAGGAAAAACACCACGTCGAAAGTCCCGAGCGGTTCAAGGTCCATTGTCATAAAATCACCGACCACGGTTTGGATCTTACTGCCTAAAGCTCTGTGCGCGGTGTCATATCCGCGTTTGCCCGGCAGCTTATCGGGCTGCCAGTGTGGCGTCCTCTGCCCCGGCATGGGCACGACTCCGCGCTCGTTGCAATCGCTGCAGTATTGGCGGTACTTAGGGAAGTCGAGTGCCCAAATATAATGATCGAGCGCCAACACACGCCTCGCACCGCGCCTTTCGGCCTCAAAGCTGAAAAACCCGTCCCACGCGCCGATATCGAGAACGGTTTTGCCTCTCAGGTCAGGAAGTCGTAGCGATTCAAGTTCAGACTGCAGAGATTTCCGCGTCTTAACCCCCTTGGTGACTATCCCATGTCCTAGTTCAATGCTGTGCCACCAGAAGCCGACCGACTCAGCCATCTCGCAAAGCTGTCTTTTGTTATACGCAGTTTTCGTGGCCGGAGCGGTCATCGTTGAAATGTTTCTAAGGAGGAAAGCAGCATGCGTACGGGTGTCAAGGTGTCCGTATGCATTTCACGCCAAAGGCCAGGACCAAGGTTTGGCCAATATCTGGAATAGATGCATTGAGCAGGTTCGCGGAGAATGGGTCCATATGCCGGACCAAGACGACATTGCGTTGCCGGGCCTTTATAAGTACGCCAGCGGCCGGTGCATATCTAAAAAGATTGAAGTACAACATATTATTGTCAAAACTCTTTCTAACAGCCTGATAAAAGATAATGACGTATCTAAAGTTTTTGATGGAACGAGCCAGCGCGCCATCGCCTCGTAGTATTTGTATCCTTGGCCATTCTGAAGAATGGGCAAATCGGCAGATTATAGATGAGCTCACCGTGACATGGCCATTGGCAGAGAAATCTTTGCTTTGGAATGGGAAGTTACATTCTTGTGATTTATTGGTTGTGCCTTTTGACGGTGATTCACCTGCGAATGCCCCCCCTGTTGATAAGACCATTTGCACGGATTGGGTTATGATCTACGGTCTGGAAAACCGGCGGATCTGGGTCTTCCGGAAAAGCATGGCTATGGCTTTTCTTGCTTCAGTCCGTCGCTTTCGGGTTGCGAGAAAGATTCTTACATTTACGAAATTAGCACGTCTGCTTAAGGAATGCCTCAGGATGTGGAAGCAACTTTTAGTTAATTAATGAAGATATTGATCGTCGCCTGGATGAACCCCACTTCCACGGACATGCCTCTCTTTCATGTTAATCAATGGCGGCAGATGGGGCATCAGGTGGAAGTATTTCCTTTTGACTTGGAGGTCACAGATGAACCCAGGTTTCGTTTTCTAAATTCCGTGGAAGGCTGCGAACTGGAGGTGGGTGAGCGCCGCATCGCTAGGGCTTGTAAGAAACAACGCCCAGACATTCTGTTGCTTTTTTACCATTTTATTCGCGTGGGGCGTATAGAGCGCCTGCGGCGTCAATGTGGCTGCAAAGTTGGATTTTATTTGGATAATAATCATCTCTTGTGGCGGGATACGGCTCAGCTGATGAGCGCAGCCGACTTTCTGGCCGTGCATGATCGCTATGTGATTCCGCTTGTGAAGGGTGATCGTGCGGGTCGCAATTCAAATGTCTATTATGTTCGTGGTGCAGCCGAACCTTCCGAGCATCGGCCTATAGATTTGAACGAATGGGACAAGCTTCGTTATGGCTGTGACATTGCTTTCATTGGAGGTCCAGGCCCAGACCGACTAAAAGCATTGCCTTGTTTGGCGCAACATAAGCTTAGAATCTGGGGCTCACTCAAAGACTGGTCTCTTTGCCCCGTGATATTGCCCTTTGTTTCTCCCGAACCCGTCTATGGACTGAAGAAAACAAAGATCTACAATGCTGCCTCAATTATTATCAACCTTGAAGAATCGGAAAAGCAGATCGATGCTATTAATCCAAGAATATGCGAGGCGCTTGCCAGTGGGGGGTTTGTTCTCACGAATTACACGGGGGCCTTAGAGGATGTCGGTTTTCGCGATGACGAGTCGATTGCATGGTTCAAATCATATGAGGAAATGGCTTGTAAGGCTGCTTACTACCTTGCAAATCCAGATGCGAGGAGGCGCGTAGCTCAAAAAGGCCGGGAACTGGTGTTGAATACGTTGACATATGAAAAGATCAGCCGCGAATGGATGCACTGGATGGAATCGGTCTGTGATCCATCCATGAACAGCCATTGATAACCTGCTCACGCTTCCGCAGGTGCTTTCGCGTGTTAGTTTTGATATGGCATATCTGCAACGCAAGTAAGGCGCTTCGCCTCTAAGCGATCAGAACTACGATGGACCGGGTGAGGCTTCCAAAAACCGACATTCAGGTTTCTGCACTATGCCTTGGAGTGGCTGAGATTGGTATTCGACAGACAGAGGTTCAGGCGCACCGCCTGTTGGACTACTGGGTTCAAAAGGGAGGAAATGGCATTGATACGGCAAGAGTGTATTCGGATTGGATCGCTGGAGAGAAACATCGCAGCGAACGTATTGTAGGCGATTGGCTTCGAACCGCAGGGGTTCGGAAGCAGATTGTACTGGCCACGAAGGCAGGACATCCTCGCTTCGAAAATGGCTCACGAGCGAGGCTTTCATCCTCGCAGTTACGCGAAGATTTGGAAGGTAGCTTGGACACGCTTGGAACAGATTACATCGACCTGTGGTTCTTGCACCGCGACGACGAGAGGGTTCCTGTGGAGCACATCATAGATAGCTGTGACCCGTTTGTCCGTGATGGGCGAGTCAAAGCCCTCGGGGCAGCCAATTGGGCCGCCAAGCGGATTTGCAAAGCGAATGACTACGCACTCCGAGCGGGCAAGGCCGGATTCGTGGCCACGCAATCGTTTTGGAATCTCGGTAGTCGCCACTATCGAGGACTTGAATCGACTATGCGGTCGATGGACGGTGATGCAGAGCGACTGCACCAAGCAGCCAATTTAGTGGCGATGCCTTAT
>CATPCN010000599.1 GCA_955652855.1 uncultured Chthoniobacterales bacterium
CGCGGTTTCGCGGATGGTATGGCCGACATCGTCGGGTAGCGAGCCCGGCGACCAATGGCTCAGGGCTGCGAGACGCGAGAACGACACCGCATTGTCGGGATTTGTGCCGGAGCCGACGCGGCCTTTCCCGAACACGACGTCGCTGGCGTCGATGTTCAGTTGTGCCGCTGCGATGCGCGCGAGTCGCGCCGCAAGCCGATCAGCAGCGATCTTCGCTGTACCGGCGACAGCGGCGGCAAAACGGCTAGCATAATTACCGGAGGCGATGGACCATGCGTCCTTCGCGGTGTCGACCTCGGTATTGACGCGCACGTCTCCCGGCGCAATGCCGAAAATGTCGGCGATCACCTGGGAAATTACCGTACGATGGCCCTGCCCCTGTGGTACCGACGCGATGTGCACCGCTACCCCGCCAATAGGATCGATCGACACCGTCGCGGTCGCCTGCGCGACATTCTTCGGGCCCGCCTTGCGCCGCTCGGCAGGCGTCAGCACCGTCGTGATGTAGCCCATGTTTGAAACGCTGGGTTCGACCACGGCGGCATAACCGATCCCGTAGAGCCGTCCCTCCGCGCGCGCCGCATCGCGGCGTTTCTTCAATTCATCAAGACCGCCTGCCTCGACGCCAAGATCGACACCGGCGGAATAATCCCCGGAATCGAGTAGCGCACCTGGTGCCGTGCGATAGGGAAAAGCGCCGGTGGGCACGAGGTTGCGCCTGATGACATCGAGCGGATCGAGACCAAGTTCGACCGCGATGCGTTGGACAAGGCGCTCAAGCGCAAAATAGACCTGCGGACCTCCAAAGCCGCGATTGAGTCCGGTCGGAGTCTTGTTGGTCACAACTACACGATTTCGAACCGCGAGATTGCGAATGTCGTAAGCGCCGGTGAGGTTGCCGTGCATCCGGTAAAGCGTCGCCGGCTCCGGTGCGCGCAGATGGGCACCGCAGTCCTCGACCTGATCCCAATCGAGCGCAAGAATTTTGCCGCCGGGAGCGACGGCCGCCGACAATGTGGTGGCGCGATTGGTGGCCGATGTTGAGGCGGACAAATGCTCAAGCCGATCTTCGATCCACTTCACCGGACGGCCGGCGATGCGTGCAGCGGCGGCGATCAGTACAATGTAAGGAAACACTCCTTGCTTGACGCCGAAGCTACCGCCGGAGTCCGGCGGCGTGCGCAAGCGCAGCCGGTTGCCGGGCACCTTGAGCGCGCGCGATATCACCGCGTGAAGGCTGAACGGCCCCTGAAAATTGGCCAGGATGTCGAAAGCGTCTTCGCTTGGGTTGTAATCCGCGACGACGCCGTAGGTTTCGATCGGCGTACAGGAATTGCGGGGATAGCGGATATCGATCGAGACGCGCCGCGCCGCGCCGGCAAAAGCGGCTTCAGGGTCTCCATAACGGAAATGTCTGTCGCTCGCGATGTTGGTTGGGAATCCATCGTGAAGCAGCGGCGCAGATGGCTCAATGGCTTTCAGCGGATCAATCACAGCCGGGCGGACCGCGTAGCGCACGTCAATCAGATCGACAGCGTCCTCTGCCTTATAACGGTCCGACGCGATAACGACCGCGACCGGTTCGCCTACATAACGAACGCGGTCCACGGCAATCGGCCAGCACTCGACCGGGGCTTTGACGCCCACCACAAGGCTTGTGGTTGATGCCTTGATATCAGAGCCCGTCAGGACGGTGACGACCCCCGGAGCTTTTCTCGCAGCTGCCGTGTCGATCGACACCACGTCCGCATGAGCATGTGGGGACCGAAGGATGGCGGCGTGAAGGGTGCCGATGTCAACACCCAGGTCGTCGATAAAGCGGCCACGGCCGGTCAAAAGCGCGCCGTCTTCCACGCGTTCGATCGAACGGCCGACCCATGAGCCGTCCGGAAATGGTTCTAAGAGAGATGTTTTGGCGGATTGCTCCATCCCGATAGTCCTTGCGCCGCGTTCTTCGGGACGCGCTTCAGACCACTTTTCGGAGATCTCGCTGAAAACGGCCATACCGTCCGCTCTCAAAACTTACCAACGAGTATCATTTCACATGCTGCATCGCAATACGAGTACACGTCAGTTGGCCAGCCGCGAGACCGCGCGGAATTCGCGGGGGCTGACACCGGTATGGTTGCGAAAAAACCGCGTGAAATGCGCAGGAACATTGAATCCCAGCTGCGTGCCAATCGCGGCAACGTTAGCGTTGTCGTTTACGACAGCCGCGACTGCGCGCTCCAGCCGCATGACGTTGAGATAGACTCGCGGTGGAACGCCGATGGAGGACTCGAATAGCCGGAAGAAATGCGCCCGCGACAAGCCAGCTTCCTTCGCTAAAACGTTGACGTCCACATTACGGGAAACATCGGTGCGAATGGCCTCGGCGACGCGACGAATCCGCCAATCGGACCGTCGCGATGTATTCATGGCCCTCACCGACGATGCAAAGCTCCGCCACGGCGTAAATCGTTCGATCACCGCAATCATCAGATCGGAGAGCAGCGCTTCGTGCTCGCCGCGGCAATCGGGCCGTGCTACCATGTCGGCCGCGAGATCCCGCGTCAGTTGGCGAATGCGCGGCGAAATCTCACCGCAAGGCTGCGCGAAGAAACCCGGCGCTCCGCTGGCCGCCCACGCCGGACGAAATTCCTTCAGCCATTGCGGTTCGATATAGAGTGCCAGGATCAGCGTGCGTGGCCGCGCCGGATCGTGAACATAGGCATGGGGCCGCCAGCCATCGACCATCACGGCGCTGGTATCGTTCAGCGGTACGACGGTATCGCCGACCAGAAATTGTGTGTCAGCGCCTTCGACCTTCAACAAAACATGGCAATGCGGATGCGCGTGACGCACCAGCGACGCATCCATGTCGAGCAATGCGACCCGGCCAAAGCTTCCATGAACAATGCGCAACGCCGTAGACATCTCACTCCCTCGCGATCAGGCGTTTGTTTTCCAGGGAATAAGCATACGCTCAATCTCATCGAGCACCAGCGAGAATACGAAGCCGAGGATGGCGATGACGAGCAGTCCCACATACATCGTATCGACGGTCAGGACCTGCCAGGAGTTCCATATCATGTAACCGATGCCATCATTGGCTGCGACCATTTCCGAGATCGCGATCAGAATGAGGCCCATGCCCATCGCCAGCTTGATGCCGGCCATGATGGACGGCAGAGCTCCGGGTAGCGCGATGGTCCGAAACACCTGCCAGCGATTTGCACGGTAGTTGTGGCCGACATCGATGCGCTCGATCGTCCAGCCGGCGTATCGCCGATGGCTGGACGGCATGTGTTCCGCTACCGTCGTGTGTTTGTGATTGCCGCTCATGCGCATGTGTGCGGCGATCCGCTCGCCCTTGAGGAAGATTTCGACCGTCCTCGCGGTCAGCCGCGCGTCGACCTCGGCGCGGGCGAAGCGATGGGGGACGCTATAGTAATGAGCGGCGACCTCGATGTGATAGTCGATACCGACGCGGCGCGTCCGCCATTCGGAGAACTCGTAAGGTTCGCTCGGAAGGGACTTCAGCGCCGGGCGATCGATCTGTTCGAGCAATTGCCGGCGCGTTACGCCG